>CAJUIM010000140.1 GCA_910586275.1 uncultured Lachnospiraceae bacterium
CCGCTGCCGCCGTCCCGCAAAAAAATCCCTCCCGTGCGTCCGCCTCTCAACACATGGTATTGTGCCTGAACGTTCCACCGTTTGCAATACATCCCGGACTTGTCATTCACCAACGCATCATAACTACCGCGCTGAACCGGTTTGCCCGCATGGAACACTGCAATATCCTGACAAAATCGGCAAGATGGAAAAAAGCTTTACCCTTTTAGGATAAAGCCCCGTAAATTATCTTTTTATTATAATATAGCAGCAAAGCAGCCGACAGTTATACTTTATTTTCTAATTGCTTTGCATTTGCCAATATGGATGATACTATAGTAAAACAGTATTCCAAATGCCACTCCGGAAAAAATCTCTCCCACCCGATAAGTAAATGTAAATGATAACAACATCTGTACCAAAATAATAACTATCATCGCCACTACCGTAATTAAAATATTTTTCATACCCGCATCCTCTTTTCTACTTTTATTTGTTTTTCAACTTCTGATATAAGGATACCATATGATTTTTGCCTTCTCCATTGATTTGGCTTACAGTTTCGGGTTATTCCTTACAATTCTGTAAGGTTGAATTCATACAAGAAACTCCCGCAGTTTTACCTCCTTCGTCTCCGCCACCGCATATCCATGACGGTAATATTCCCTCAGTCTGTCCGCATCGGCCTCATTGTTCGTCAGATGCATATGCTCTTCCGGCCGCAGCACGAAAGCCCTGCCCTCCGCTTCCAGCCGCTGAAGCAATTCCAAAGACTGGTTATATTTTTCCGCACGCCCCTTTACCATATGTACAAATTTCGGATATTTGTGATAAACAAGCTTCAGCATGGCCAGATAAAAATACCTCTGCTTCTTCCGGTAATCCGCATTCCTTGTGGCCACCACCACAATTTTCTTCCATCCCTCCTCCAATGCCTTCCCAAGAGGAATGGCATCTGCCATCCCTCCGTCCAGCATAGGCAGGCCGCCGATTTCCGTAACCCGGGCAATGAAAGGAAGGGAGTTTGCCGCCTTACAGATTTTCAGGAAAATGTCCTCATCGCCGAATTCCTCGAAATAGACCGCTTCCCCCGTCAGACAGTTCACCGTACTCGTGATAAACCGCTTTGCCGACTGAGAAAAAGCACCGAAGTCAAAAGGCACCAACTGTTTGGGTATCGTATCAAAAAACAAATCCATGTCGAAAAAAGTTCCTTTCTTCAGAAAGGTTCCGAACCCCAGACATTTTTCTTTTTCCAACGGCTTAATCACCGCGTCCAGCACACGGCCCTTCTGCCCCGAAACATAATTCATCCCCGCATATGCGCCTGCGGACACCGCCAGCACATTTGGTATATCTATTCCCCTGTCCAAAAGGAAATCCAAAACCCCTGCCGAAAACATGCTGCGCATAGCGCCGCCCTCTAAAATAATCCCTGCATTCTCCAATCGTTCTCTCCTTGTCTCGTACACTACTTTACAAACGGGTTATAAAACCGGTTTCCGTCCTGAAAGGTAATCCATAAAAACAATGCCGATACTGCCGCTGTCACCGCCATCACAGCACAATCCGCCCCTGTCAGCTTCTTCCCCCCATACCAGGTTCTCTTCCTATGCCTGCCATACCCTCTCACCTCCATAACCCGTCTCTTTTCCCTCATCCGGCCATTTCCCGAAGCCGGCAGGGATATTAGAGACTTCCCTCTGACATTCTTCCTTTCCCTAAGAGCCGTCTGCCGCTCCGGCAGATAACGAAGCGCAGCCGCCATCCGGCAGCCTATCTTATACGGAATGCCGATGCGGTTTACGGAGGCCGCCAATTCGCCGGGATCCGTCGCTGACGTAAATACAGATGCCGTCAGTATAACGGATAACCCTTTCGCCATGATATTGCATTCATAAAAAATCTGCTCTTTCGTCAGCCAATACTTCCCGGCTATATGGAACAAATCCGACCTTGTCCCATAAATCTCCGCCCCCTTATACGGATCCGCCAGAAAAATTGCCAAAAGAAAAAGTAATAAAGCAGAAAAAAAGAATTTTACCCCGTCTCCCGCCTGTTCCCAATCCGTTCCCGACACCCTAAAAATCAGCACGCTGCCAGCCAGCATTGCCAACAGCACTCTTGTATCAAAAGACAGCATGCCGGTCAGTATCCAAGCCAGAAGGAAAAACAGCTTTGTCACGCCGCTCAGACGATGAATCCATGTATCCTTTTCTTCATAAGCCCATACTCTCACCGCGCCGTCCTCTCCCTTCCGCCGACTTCCTCTCTCCCGCTTCCCTGCCGTTCCCAACTGCACGCTAAACAGGCTTTCCTTACAATGACTTCATCTGCCAATACCTTTGCCGTCGCGCCGTCCGCCAGCAAATGCCCATCGGATACCACGATTGCCCGATCCGAATGCTCCAACGCCAAATGCATGTCCTGTGTAATCAGCACGACAGCCGTACCGTATTTTTTCCTTATCTTGTGCAAATATTCCATGATTTGAGCACAATGCCGGATATCCAGCCCTGCCGCAGGGTCATCCAGAATTATCACTTCCGGATTCCTGATCAGGACGGAAGCTATCATTACCCTCTTTTTCTGCCCGAAACTCAAGGAAGAAATCTTTTGGCCGGCAAAAGGATGCAGCCCGCATATTTCTAACATACGGCCAATCCGTTCCTCTGCCTCCTTTTTCGGCATTCCCCGTGCCATAAGCCCTGCTGCCACTTCCCCATAAACCGTACGCCGGAACAGCATCTGTGCCGGGCTCTGTGTAACCAGCCCGATCCGCTCCCCCCGCTCCCTGACGGTTTTGTTTAAGATATCCTCTCCCCGGAAAGTTACCGAACCTCTGGAGGGCTGCCGGAAACCGCAGATTATTTCCGCAATGAGTGACTTCCCTCCTCCGTTTTTCCCGATAAGGCTTACCATTTCCCCTTTCCCGACGTCAAAATGGATATGCTGAAGCACCGGCTCCCCTTCCTCATAAGAAAAATAGAGATTCTTTACGGACAATGCCGTTTGCCCTGCCCGTTCCCCGCAAGGCGGATGACGCATGGTTTCTCTCTTCTCCGAATATCTGCCTTCCGCCGCTTCGCCGTTGCCTTGGCAGAAAGGAACTGTGCAAAACGGCGGACAAAATCCGTAGTTCTTCCCGCTGCTTCCGTTCAGCAGCAGTTCCGGCCTTCCCTCCGCCGCAATACGTCCCCCTTCCATTATGATCATCCGGTCCACGCCCAAACTCAGCACATCCTCCACATGCTGTTCAATGATAATAACCGTGGAATTTTTCTTCCGGCTTATATCTCCTATCAGCCCAGTGATACGTTTCCTTGCCTCAGGATCCAGACCGGACAACGGCGAGTCAAACAGAAATACTTCCGCTTCCTCTGCCAAGGCTCCTGCCATGGCGGCTCTCTGTTTCTGTCCGCGGGACAGTTCCGCAGGAACGCGTTCCAGAAACGGTTCCACATCCACCGCCTCTGCCATCTTTTTCACGCGGAATGTCATTTCCTCCTGCGGCATCCCCTCATTTTCCAAAATAAATGCAATGTCCTCCGCCACTGTCCTCCCTACAAACTGACTGTCCACATCCTGAAGAACCGTCCTGACTATCCCGGACATCTTCAGTACCCCTGCCTTGGCAGGATTTTCCCCCATTACAGCAACCGTCCCGCTGCTCTTACCGGCAAATAAAAGAGGAACCAATCCGTTTATACAGCAGGCAAGCGTGGATTTCCCGGAACCGGAGGCCCCTGTCACCAAAATCCGCTCCCCGGGATGTATGGTCAGGTTAATATTCCGTAAAGCCGGCTCTTTCTGTTCCCGATATTGAAAAGTAAAGTCTTTAAACTCTATCATTGGCACCATGTCCCCTTAGTCCGCTGCTTCCGAATCCAATCACTCTATACTGCCCCAATACTGTACTGACTTCCGCGGCAATTATATTTCACAGTATTTCATTCATTGATACCTATCATAACATATTTATAACATGAAGTCCAAAAAAATCTGAAAGCTTTTCCGGCTTTCCATCCAATTTCCTTCTCCCTTAAAACGGCTTTATGAAACAGTCTTCTGCTATTGGCAATGCCATTCACTTCAGCCGCAGCCCGTGCCAGGGATCCTTTTTTTCGGACACGCTTTCGCTCTGCGGCAAACGCAGCGGCACTAAGGCACTAAAATACAGTGCCTTAGTGCCGGCGTTTTTCGATTGTCCGAGGAAAAAACAGGATTCCTGACATGGGCTGCGGCTGGAGTGAATGGCATTTCTGCTATGGGGGATGTCTGAAAGGAGAGGAATAAAATTATTTGCATTTATTGCTGCTTTCATTTATAGTAGAAGTGAACAAAACGGATTAGGGAGGTAACGTTAATGGCCAAAAAAATATTTGAAGTGCGTATCAATGAAACCGTATTTGCAGAAAGGATATCGGCAGATAGCTGGAAAACACCACAGCAGCTGACCAGCAGGCAGGTGTCCGGTAAAATATACTTTACCGATCAGCGTATCGTATTCTTGGCTTCCGGACTGATCGGGGCAGATAGCGTCAGCTGGGAAATCGAGATGAGAGACATCCAGTCGGTGAAAACCTGTATGACTCCCCCCTGCTTCCCCTTCGGCATTTTGATCACAATGAAGGACGGCGGCAAATATAAGCTGGGGATTATGAAGCGCAGCAAATATATCGACTGGATTTCACAGCATATTTCCTAAACGGATTTTTATGGATATATAACAGCCGGCATCCTATTTTTTCCCAATATCATTCACTTAAGCCGCAGTCCGCGTCCGAATAAAAACATTGTTCCTGACGCAGACTGCGGCTTAAGTGAATGACATTGCAGGACACTTCCTTATTTTCTGTTTTCTCCTATCCATTTCACGGCAAAATCCACCAATGCCCTTTGGCTCATCATAGAAAGGGTTCCGTTTCCCAAAGTCACATGGCACACCTTCCCTGTCTGCTCAAACGCCTCCCCAATTGCCGGAAAATCTTCTCCGTCCACAGCTAATGTCTCATAAGATTTCCATATCCGCTGTCCGTGAAGCTGTATGGCGCTGCTTTCTATGACCATATGCTTGCCCGGATATTCGGCCCTTACATCTGCCAAATGAAGGGAAGTGTTCTTGTCATAACCGACTCCAATAAGCAAAACATATCCGTCAAGTTCATACAGCCTGCCAATAGGCGAACTGTCTCCAAAAATATCGGACAGGTCATGATTTTCTGTCAGATACTGCGCATAACGCCCCCATGCCGCTACTGACCTTGCAGGGTGATCACTCCTAAGTGTCCCCGGCCACTGCCGAAACATCTCCGATACGGCCCCCATTGTATTTGTCGGTGTAATCCTTTTGTCATAAGCAGGTATATATTCACGGATGACAGGCCACCATTCCTCCGGTTCCTGCCAGTAAACGCCTGCCGCCGGATCTAAATTCTTCCATGACTGCGCAGGCATCAGAATCGTACCTTCTTCACCAACGCTCTCAATCAACGCCTCAATCACTGACTGTGCGCCGCCGCACACATATCCCAGACTGCTCAGCGATGTATGCACCATAATTGCCTGTCCCCTTCGGACACCAATATCCCTCAAAGCATTTGTAATTTCGCCCGGAGTTACCAACTTTCTATTTTCCATCTTAATCCTCCATGCCGCCTTTTGGCGGTTCTAAACAGAAATAAAAAACGCTGTATCATATCATTTATAATAATAAAATGGATTATGGCAAATAGCAAAGGTTAAACGCGTAACCCTTAACAAAATTCAACCTCATTCTTTGTGCATTTTTACGTCACATACACTGTCGCGCTCTATGAGGGTTACCGGCAGCATCATATTTTTATCCCTACAGTCTCCGTTTCTTAACCGGTTCAGCATTTCAACTGCCAAAGCAGCCCTCTGCGCATTATCCTGCTTTACCGTGGTCAGTGCCGGCACGAATTTTTCACATTCCCTCACATTGTCAAACCCAACTACCGACATATCTTCCGGAACGGATACCTCCACGCTTTTCAGGAATTGAATAAAATCCATAGCATAATAATCGGATACTGCGAAAACTGCTGAATATTTTCTTATTTCCCCCATATGTTCCATATAAAAAGCAATACGCGCTTCCTGATCCATCGGAATAATCATAAGTTCCGCATTTGGAATCTCACTTTTTAATCCCATAAATCTTTCCATATCCATGCAGATATCATTGTCCGATATACAAAGCACGGCTCTGTGCCCTCTGCTTTTCAGATAACGTCCCACCTGTGCCCCGCCGTCAAAGTGATTGACCTGAATATTTACAAGATTTCCGAAACTTTCCATATATCCGTCATAGACCACAAAGGGGATATGCATCTGTTCCCGCAACTTTTTATAATCCTGTTCACAATAGCCAATCAGCACCATTCCCTCCATATTCCACATAGAAGCAAACTTGGGAATTTCATCCCATGCATCGGTAACTTTAAGCATAAGAAATTTCCCTGCCTGCCCGATTTCTTTTGCCAATGCGTTCAGCGATGCGGAAATAAACCGGTCCTCCAATGTATGCCCTTCATATTTTTTATGGTCATTGACAACGACTCCGATAATTTTGGAATCATTCTGCGCCAAAAGTATGCCTGCCATGCTTGGAATATACTGCCTCTCTTCCAAAAGCTGCTGCACACGTTTCACCGTTTCATCTGATATTTTCTTTGTCTTTCCATGAATAACATTCGATACGGTAGCAGTACTCACCCCCAGTTCATCGGCAATATCCACAATCCTGATTCTTCCACTCACCATATACACCAATCCTCTCTTTACTGTAGAACTGAAATAATAAAGCCATACCGGATCAAAGATTATTGATTTTATTCTTTATTTTACGTTTTATCTTAAACGATAAGCAAGAAGAATATTGTTCATTTCTAATCAGCAATTCGTAAGCATCCATAACTCCCGCAAAATAGCAAAATCCGAAAAGCCCTACGGCCAGTCCCAAAAACACAAACGAATGGTATTCCGACCAAACAAACCGACCGCTCATAGTGAAAGAAACTGCCAAGATACCGGCTATAAATAAAATAATACTGGGAACTGACATGGCAACATAGATTCTCTTCTTTGCCTGATACTCATTAGATAATTCCTGCAGATATCCATAGTCAAAGATCAGTGGTTCTTCTTTCAGGACTTTATATTGTTCCTGTTCTGAGAATGAACCTAAAACAAAAGAACCAATGCCTATGATAATAAAAATTGCCATTCCCAAAAAACGCCATGTCAAATTCGATGCAAACATGACATACGGTATTCCAGCCAATGCCCATGACATGAATCCTATGCCAATATACCTGGATAATTTTTTCTGATTTACGATATATCCTGTTGCCATTTCCTTGCTTACATAATATCCTCTCTCATTTGCCACATCAGAGGATTTTTCATCTTTCAGAAGAAAATCGATGGATGTTTCAAAGATATTGGATAGTTGCAGTAACTTTTCCGTTTCCGGAAATCCTTGATTATTTTCCCACTTACTTATTGCCTGTCTGGTTGTTCCGATTTGTTCGGCCAGCGCCTCCTGTGAAAACCCTTTTTCTTTTCTTAGCTTAAACAATTTTTCTCCGAATGTCATATATAAGTCCTCCTATCTGGTTTTGATAAGTTAATCTTATCGCATCAGACGGTAACTTTCTATCTTTTCTGAATGGAACATTGTCAACGCTAAGTTGCGAATATGTTATTCTCATAAGAAAACACGCTTTAAGGCACTGCATTTTAGTGCCTTAGTACCGCTATGTTTGTCGCTGAGCGAAAGCGTGTCCATGTACCTGTCGGCAACACTCGTGTATTTTTTGCAAATCCATTTTTTCAGTTCATCTGTATCTGTTTTTGCTCCATATCCTTATCGATATGTTTTGTATCCGATTGCTTACCACTGTAATCAAAAGCCATAGCAAGCGCAGGATTCTTTTCAAAATCAGGATTAATTTCTTCTCGCCATAAGGAAATCATAATTTAAATAGTTTCTCTGCTTCTTTACCCGGAAGCCGCAACACAACAACTTCATTTAAAGTAAGATATAATAGGAACTCTATTCACATAAATCGAACTTGTCAATTTATTCTTCTAGCAACAATTTTATTTGATGCGTGCAAATGTTTCGGTACATTTGGATGTTCATCTTCAAACACATAAGATTTAAACTGCAATATTTCCCAATCCATATACAATTCTTTAATTTCTTCGTCTTTTGCCAAGCCAATCGCAAACGGAGCAATATCCTCAGATGCGGGTACAGTATCTGTAAATATTTGAATTATATGAATGCCACCTATATTGGTATATTTTTTTGCATTATTTATAAATCTTTTCCACTCGTTCTTAGCCACAAAATGTAATGTTCCAAAACAGGTAAGCATATCATAATTCTGCTCAAACTGATATGTAGTTAAATCTGCCACAAATGCGTTTACCTGTGTATTAGATAATTTACATCTATGTTTTAGTTTTGCAATCCCATGTTTAGATAAATCAAATGCATCCACAAGATGTCCTTGTTGGGCTAAATATATGGCATTTTGCCCTTCTCCACACCCTACATCTAATACTTTTGACCGGTTGTTAATCAAATGCTCAA
>CAJUIM010000141.1 GCA_910586275.1 uncultured Lachnospiraceae bacterium
TCGCGCACGGGCGTCCGCCTCCCAACATTACATTCAGGCTGAACTGTTACGAAAAAAATAGAAAAAAATTAAATTTGTTCTTGCAAAATATGTCAATACCGTATATAATAGACTTCGGTACAAGATAGAGGTATCAATAAGTGCTTCCATGGCTCAGTTGGTAGAGCGACGCATTCGTAATGCGTAGGTCAAGGGTTCGAGTCCCTTTGGGAGCTGACGTATAAAAAAGCATGTTTCCTATATGTAGGAAACATGCTTTTTTATGACATAAAGCGTGCCTCAGACACGCTTTATGGATAAGGTTGTTTATACAAATTTTACGGCAGTACCATAAGCCATAACCTCTGCGGCACCCTGCATAACTGCGGCAGAGGCATAACGGATATTGACTACGGCATCTGCACCGAGGGATTCCGCCTCTGCGACCATCCGCTTTGTTGCCAAGGCTCTTGCTTCATTCATCATTTCCGTATAAGCGCCCAATTCCCCGCCCACAAGAGTTTTGAAACCCTGTGTGATATCCCGTCCTATGTTTTTGGACTGGATAGTGCTTCCTTTTACCAAGCCTAACATTTCGAAAGTTTTGCCGGAAATATAATCAGTATTTACTAAGATCATCTTCTTCACCGCTCCTTATCTCTTTGATTCGTTCTATAAGGACATAGATGCTTACGCCGGCAAGCAGCAGGGGCACCAGCCCGAATAGAATCTTTAATGCCAGAGGGATAGGGAAAATCATGCAGACGGCTGAAAAGCCTACATAATATGTGATTAGCAATGAAACAATGACAATTGGTGCAATCATTTTCTTCGTATGACTGTTCATGATGGTTCCCTCCTCAGTTTATAGTTATATTGTATTATTTGTTTAATACAATATAACTATAAATGATATCGGTAGGTTTGTCAATGAAAAGATAAGGGCAGACACGTTTTTAGCCTGTATATGTTTTGTCTACTTGTATGACGGCATAGTAAGAATTATTTATATCATGAATTTTGTTTTGCAGAAAGGCGGTGATTTCTTCATCCTTGTATCTGTAGTCAAAAGGCACTGCTACATCAAAAATAATATTGGTATGGGTTGGGCCTTCTACGATGCGGAAATCATGGAAACGGACATCCGGGTAGTTGTCGGTGAGCAATTGGGCAACTTTTTGCCGGATATGGTTTGTCCGGGCATCGTCCGTGACTATCGGATCCATATGTATGACGGCTTCACAATGAAGTTCGTCATGAAGATGGTGTTCGATGTTGTCGATCATGTCATGCAGCACAAGAATGTTTCCGTCGGCCGGAACTTCGGCATGCAGGGAAAGCATGACGCGGCCAGGGCCGTAATCATGCACAATCATGTCATGGATGCCGAGGACATGGTCATAACTCATGACAATTTCCTCCACATTTCTGACAAAATCGGGATGGGGAGGCTGCCCCAGGAGGGGGCTTATTGTATCTTTGGCTGCGCCGTATCCGGCATAAAAGATGAAGAGGCCTACCAAGACGCCGCAGTAACCGTCAACCTGCAGGCCGGTGAAGCGGCCGGTCAGCATGGCAATGAGAACGGCTGTGGTAGCCAAAGTGTCGCTTAAGCTGTCCGCCGCGGTGGCTTTCATGGCGGTGCTGTCTATTTTATGGCCGATGTTCCGATTATAGTATGCCATATAGATTTTGACGGCAATGGAAGCCGCTAATATTATCAAGGTCAGAGGGCTGAAATCCACCGGCTGGGGATGCAGTATTTTTTCCGCCGAAGAGCGCACTAACTCAAAGGCCATGATAAGGATAGCTACCGATACCATCAGGCCCGACAGATATTCGATTCTTCCGTGCCCGAAAGGGTGATGGGGGTCCGGCTTCTGTCCGGCCATCTTGAAACCGACTAAGGTGATAAGGGAAGATCCGGCATCGGATAGGTTGTTGAAGGCATCGGCGGTGACGGCAATGGAGCCGCTTAATAGGCCGGCCAGAAATTTGCCGGCGAACAGCAGTATATTCAGAGCAATGCCTATGCTGCCGCATAGGATGCCGTAAGCCTGGCGTACTTTGGGGGAAGAAGTGTTTTCTCTGTCTTTTATAAATAATTTGGCAAGCAATGATACCATAATTCTGTCTCCTTAAAAAATAGTGGCTGCAATGGCTTATGCAGCGTAGAACCTATTGTAACTCTTTTCGGCAGAGTTGACAAATATTTTGTGTGTCATTCGCTGTGATACGCTTAGCCGAAACACCGGTGCAGCCACAAAACCGAAAATTGATTTCCATGGCAGAACCGCTTTATATATTTACTTTTTCCGAAAAAACATGTATAATTGCAGTCGGGAAATAGTTTACGGAGTACATGCAGGGCGGCTTGGAGTGTGTCGGATATACTCTGGCCTGTCGTCTGCGGAAAATATATAGAAAGTCAAAGGAGAGTGCAAAATGAGTAAGAAACCGACAGTATTGATGATTCTGGATGGCTATGGGCTGAATGAAAGGAAAGACGGGAATGCCGTGGCGGAAGCGAATACGCCTGTAATGGATCGGCTGATGCAGGAATGTCCTTTTGTGAAAGGCAATGCCAGCGGCATGGCGGTAGGCCTTCCGGAGGGACAGATGGGAAATTCCGAGGTAGGGCATCTGAATATGGGCGCAGGGCGCATTGTATATCAGGAACTGACAAGGATTACAAAGGAAATCCAGGACGGGACATTTTTTGAAAATCCGGCTCTTATGGATGCGGTAAACAATTGCAAGGAAAATGATTCTGCACTGCATATGTTCGGCTTAGTATCCGATGGCGGCGTGCACAGCCATAACACACATATTTACGGGCTTTTGGAACTGGCAAAGCGTAACGGGCTGTCTAAAGTATATGTGCATTGTTTCTTGGACGGCAGGGATACACCGCCGGAAAGCGGAAAAGGGTTTGTGGAAGAACTGGAAGCCAAGATGAAGGAAATTGGTGTCGGTGAGGTAGCGTCGGTGATGGGGCGTTATTATGCCATGGACAGGGATAACAATTATGACAGGGTAAAGCTGGCATATGATGCGCTGACCAAAGGGGAGGGGCTGCAGGCAGCCGGAGGCCCGGCCGGCATTGCGGAGTCTTATGAAAGAGGAGAAAGCGATGAATTTGTAAAACCTACGGTTGTGGCGAAGGACGGTGCGCCTACGGCAGTCATCAAGGATAAAGATTCCGTTGTATTCTTTAATTTCCGTCCGGACCGTGCAAGGGAGATTACAAGATGCTTCTGCGACAATGAATTTACGGCATTTGACAGAGGCAGCAGGCTGGATATCACTTATGTATGCTTCTCCGATTACGATCCTACAATACCGAACAAAGAAGTGGCATTCCATAAGATTGCCGTGACCAATACATTCGGCGAGTGGCTGGCAGCCAACCATATGACACAGGCAAGAATTGCGGAGACGGAGAAATATGCCCATGTAACATTCTTCTTCAACGGCGGCGTGGAAGAGCCCAACGAAGGAGAGGACAGAATCTTGGTTAATTCCCCGAAGGATGTGGCAACATATGATTTGAAGCCGCAGATGAGCGCTTATGAAGTGTGCGACAAACTGGTAGGGGCCATTAAAGCGGATAAATATGACGTAATTATCATTAATTTTGCCAATCCGGATATGGTGGGGCATACCGGCGTGGAAGCTGCTGCCATCAAGGCAGTGGAGGCAGTGGACGAATGCGTGGGCAAAGCAGTGGATGCCGTGAAGGAAGTGGGCGGCGTAATGTTTATCTGTGCGGACCATGGCAACGCGGAACAGCTTGTGGACTATGAGACGGGGAATCCGTTTACTGCCCATACCACTAATCCGGTGCCGTTTATTCTTGTGAACTATGATTCTGCCTATACATTGAGGGAGGGCGGATGCCTGGCTGACATTATCCCTACTATGATAGAAATCATGGGGATGCAGCAGCCCGAAGAAATGACCGGAAAGTCATTGCTGATAAAGAAATAATTGATAATGGAGGAAGCCGGATTTCTTACGGAAAGGATCTATAGATAATAAGGATCATAGATAAGGATGCGCAGATAAGGATGCATAGATAAGGATGCGTTTTGCTGGCAGGGAACTGCCCGGCTGTAATGTGTTAAGAAATTCGGCAAAGTAAAATATAGGCTTCCGGGAATTATCCCGGAAGTTTTTTTATGCGCAGTTCCGTGCAGAGGGAATCTGCCGATGATTTCCGTGCAGTTGCTTTCCCGTCTGTTGTGACGGAAGGGCATTTATGATATAATTGGCGTAAAAGCCGTGGAACGGAAAAGTAAAGGACAGGAAAGGGAAGGGATAGCAGTATGGAAAGCCGGAGAATTTTTGAAGTGCTGGGAATTGATGAGACGAAGGATGAGGAACGGATTCGGGAGGCTTATAGGGGAAAACTTGTGTCGGTAAATCCGGAGGACAATCCGGAAGGGTTCAAAAGATTGCGGGAGGCATATGAAAGCGCGCTCCGGATGGCAAAGCAGCAGGAGGAAGAGAGGCAGGCAGCGGATACTCCTATCGGTTTATTTATGAGGGATGTGGAGGATCTGTACCGTTCCCTGCCAAGAAGGCTGGATGCGGGGGAATGGGAACGGTTATTGGAAAGTAATCTGCTGGATGATCTGGAACTGGGGGAAGAAGTGAAATGGGGGTTGTTCCGCTATCTGACGGACTGCTATAGGATTCCTGCCCCTGTCTGGCGGCTGTTCGGCAAACGATTTAAAATTGCGGAAAACGTGCAGGAATTCAAGGAACATCTGCCGGAGAATTTTGTGGATTTTATGCTTTGGAAGAGTGGAGAAGGGGCAGAAGAAACGGATTTTCCGTTTGAGAAGCTGGAGGGGGAAGAAACGGCGGATTATGATGTTTTTATACAGAATTTCAATGAACTGTCCGGCACCCTTTCCGAGGAAGAAGAGGACCGGGAGGAATGGCTGAAGAAAATCGGTCAGAAGATAGTTTTCATGGATGGACTTGGCATTGGCCATCCTTGGTATGAGATGGAAAAGGCCAGATACCGTCTGGCCTGTGGGCAGAACGAGGAAGCGGAGCGGACGGTCCGGCAGCTGTGGGACGCGGGGGAGAAAGGCTTAAGGATGCTTTTTACCGGCGCGGAAGTGCTGACAGGCTGCGGAAAGGGCGAGGAAGCGGCGGAAATTTATAAGGAACTGCTGGACAGGGAGAATCTGACGGCAGAAGATATTTACAAGGCATCCATTGAACTGGCCGGGATTCTGGCCGGCAGGCAGGAATGGATGGAGGCTAGGGAACATGCCCAGCGTGCCAGAAGGAATTATAATACGCAAAAGGCGGGGGAACTGCTGGATGCATGCAATACGCAAGTGATTGCCCTATATGCAGGGGAAAAGGCGGCGGAACTTACGGCGGAGACTGCAATATCGCTGGCATGGGCTTTTATTCAGTCCGGGCGGGCGGAAGAAGGGCTGGAATTTTTCCGGGAGCATCCTTTGCTGGAGGAGGATACGATAAAATGCCATCAGGTCAGGACGGTGCTTTTCATGTCCTGCGGATTGGGGGAGGAGACTCGTAAAGAAGCGGAACTTTGGCGGAATGTCTTGGCAGAGGAAGAAGATAATGCCTATTGGATGGCACAGAGTTATGAGATGGAAGGGAAAGCTTTCCAGCAATGCTATGCCAAATGTAAGGACAAGGAAGGGGAGGAAGCGGAAGAACTGAAAAAAGCGGCGGCAGAGGCTTTTGACAAGGCTATATCCCTGCAGCCGGAGGATGTCGGCTTCTTGATGTCAAAGCTTTTGTTTTTCCGGGATCTGAAAGACTTCGCGCAGACGGAGGAAATCTGTGAGAAAATAAAGAGCATTGACAGCGGCTATTTTTGGGCATATTTCTATGCACAGGAGGCGTACGAAGGACTTGGGAAAGCACAGGAAGTGGTGGACACCTTTTATGAGGCAAAGGAAATCTATGCCGGCATGCCGGAAATCTATGAACGTGCGGCAAGGGTTTTTTGGGAATATAGGCAGTACAGCGAAGTGGAAAGCATTTTAAGTCAGGCTGAGGATATGGAAATCAGCAGTTTCTATCTGCGGAGGCTGCGGCTGGAACTGATGGAACGGTCGGCCAAGGACGCAGAAGGCCTGAAAGAAGCCGATGCTTATGCAGAGGGGCTGATTGCGGAAATGGAGGCGGCGGAAGATGTGGATGCCAAGGTGCTTTCCGAAGTGTATCTGCAGAGGGCTTATATTCATGACGAGAACAACGCAGAAGAGTTCCGGCAGATGGAAAAAATGGAAATCTGGGCGAAACGGTCGGTAGAACTGTGGGATAATCTGCGGAACCGGTATTTTCTTGGGCGGTATTATGTGGAATGCTGTGCGGATGCCAAACCGGCTTATGAACATCTGAAAATCTGTGAGGAACGGGGGATGGATTTTGAGTGGATGTATTATTATATTGCCCGGAGCCTTGAGGATTTTGAAAAATGGGATGAGGCTACGGAATACTATCTGAAAGCCCATGAAAAAAATCCGGATGAATTTGATTTTATCTGGCGGATTGCTTGGCGGTTCCGGTGGAAATTTTCTTGGGCCGGCCAAAAGGAATATTATGAGAAGGCGATGGAGTACATAAATCTTCATTTAGATAAATTCGGGGAAAACCCAAGGGAATTATGGCAGCTTTCCGACCTTCATGCCAGAAACAGGGAGTATGGGCTGGCACTTGAGGAAATCGAACGTGCCCTGCAGAACTCTTCTTTAAGCAGGAACTGGGGGCATAAGGCGTTCTTGCTGGAGATGACGGACAGAAGGGAAGAAGCCTTAATCTATTATAGGAAAGGCATTGATGTCAGCAGGGAGAAAGAGGAGGACTATAACTATGCCTATTCCCAGATACATGACTATTTCTGCGAAACCCGTCAGCATGAAAGAGGGCTGAAATGGTTTCTGGATATGATGGAACTGGTAATGACGCCGGATCGGCGCAGCAAGAATCTGGAATATATCAGGTACTATTACCGGACTATGCAGAAATGGGACAAAGCCTTGGAAACCATTGAACAGGCTTATGGAGGAACTACGCTTACGGACTATGTGTGCGGAAGCTGGAAAGAGGAGGGCGCAAGAATCGATGACCTTTTGGATTTGTATCAGGGGTACTTGAGCAAAGAAGAACTGCGCCGGAAAGCGGAAGAGGCAGAGGCTCTTCTGGAAGGTGAGGGAGCCGCAGGGCTGGAAGAAGACCATGAAGGCAGACGTCAGGCATATGCGCAGATTGGCTATTGTTACGGGCATTACCTGATGGATGGGGAGAAGGCACTGCTGTTTTTCCAAAAAGCATTGGAAGAGGCAAGGCAGACAGAGAAGGGAATCGATTCCAATGACTATCGGCTCACATTGCGGGAACTGATGCGGTGCTGCTGGCAGATCGGGGATTTGCAGCAGGCAAAGGAATACCGGAAGCTGCACAAGGAAAGTCAGGAGATGTTCTATGAGGGATGCGAATCTTTGGGGAAAACGGTGGAGGAACTTCAGGCAGAGGACTGTTCCTGCGGCAGGTCCAATATTTACCGTCTGTTTGTCATTTGCTATTTCTGCGGGGAATACGAAGAGGCAGGAAAGTATCTGAAACAGATGGAGGCATCGCCATGGTGCTGGAACTGTACGAGGAATGAGTGTACGGAAGAGTGGGAGTGCAGAGGATTCATGGCACTGCACGAGGGGAATGAGAAAGAGGCTATTAAGTGCTTTGAACGTGCGGTGGAATGTAGCTGCCGGGGCAATGATGATGCATCCAGGGAACTCCGGATATTGAAAGGGTAGGGAGTCCGGTTTGCGGTGTGCATGCAGATACAGAAGCGCACACAGAAGCAGAAGCGCACGCAGAAGCAGAAGCGTATGCAGAAGCAGAAGCGCATGCAGAAGCAGAAGCGCATGCAGAAGCAGAAGCGCACGCAGAGGCAGAAGCGCACGCAGAGGCAGAAGCGCATGCAGAAGCAGAAGCGCACGCAGAAGCAGAAGCGCACGCAGAAGCAGAAGCGCACGCAGAAGCAGAAGTGCACGCAGAAACAGAAATTTTTCAGACACGCTTTCGCTCAGCGGCAAACGCAGCAGTACTAAGGCACTAAAATACAGTGCCTAAGTACTGGCGTT
>CAJUIM010000142.1 GCA_910586275.1 uncultured Lachnospiraceae bacterium
GTATCTCGCCGGCAACGAAATTGAGTATAGCACCCTTGGTAAGAGTTGTCAATAACTTTTTTTAAATTTTTTTTATTTTTTTTCGCTTTTTCTATTTAATCTATATATTGTATGTTTCACATTTGTTCTCAACAAGTTATAGTATCCCTTATGGCAGCATTATTTATAAAAAAATCTATAGCCTTAAGTCCACAATCCAATTAGCAATAAAATTTTTATTATAAATATTAACAAGCAGCGTACTCTCTTTTGTCCAAGCCATAATCTGACTCCCAAAGTTCCCCATGGGGAAACTTTCGACTATTATATATAAAATCCAAAACATGATAATAAGTTCCAATGCCCCTGCCGCTGCGCCAAGCAGCCTGTCAGCTATTCTAATCAGCGGTAATCCGGCCAGAGTCTCAATGGATTTCATTATCATGTTCAAAAGCTTGTATGCTAAGCTGATGACCAACAACAGCAGCACAGACACAACGGTTGTTTTTATATTTTTTTCCAGAACGCTGGCAATCAGTAAAAATACTGCCGCAAGCACAATAAGTGACATAAACAGAGAGACTACCCTGTTCATTTCTTTTGCAAACCCATGCCTAAATCCTTTCCAGGTTCTCCAGACCATAAATATTATAAATATTATAACTAATAAATTCACCGGTTCTCCCTCTATTTCATTTCCATCACTTTCATTGCATCCTGAGTCATAACAAGGAAACGGTTCCTCTTTTTGGTCGGTGTCAGCAAATATACCGTCTCTTCAAATTTACCCGAAAACCGTTCCACCCCATGCATATTATTAATGCTGTACTCCGTGCTGCTAAAAATAATGTATTCATCTTCGTCAAAAACGATATCCGTATATTCCATATCAAAACTCTTGCTGTTGATCAGTCTCCCGCCCCCGTCATATATGTCCAAGCGATATTTTCCGTCATTCTCCGTATTAAGAAATACCAAACCAACATATTTCTCCGTATAAAAAATGCTCTGCACTTCTTCGTTCAGAAGATTTTCCTGTGCGCTGATCGGCTTTTCGCTCCCTGAGAAAAACATAATCCGGTCGTCCGATACCGCAAACGCTGTATTGCTGTTCATAAAGCGGATATAAGGCACTACATTTCCCTGATAGTCATACCCGCTTACAAAACGGTCTGCAGATAAATTTTGCCCGACTTCCCCAAAGTTATGGAATGCAACGGATGTTTTCATCTTTCCGCTGTCTACATACAAATACGATATAGCCAGCAATTCCCCATTGGGCGAAATGCTTATATCAACAGGATATCCCGACTTGTCCATTGTAGTTTCGCTTTCCACCAGTTCATTTCCCTTTGAATCATACAAGTTAATTCTGGTAATCTTTGCATCATCCAATATTACTGCCACAATTCCGTTTGCCGAAACCCTGAATTTTCTGATTGGAAGGTTAGTAGTAATCTCCCCGCGGCTTCCCGCGTTGTCCATAATGTAAATCGTGCGCCCATTGTAATCACCAATCGCAGCTATTGTGCCGTTAATGTCCACCATAGGATTCTGCATTTCATAAGTCTGATTCCAAAGCACAATTCCCCTGCTGTCCATACAGCTTGCCCCGTCTTTGCTATAGGTCAGAATGTTATTCCCCAACGCAAGGTAAGCAGAGCCTTCTATTTTCGGCACCGGGATGGAACTTATGACCACACCCTCCTCATATTCCCTGTTCTGCCAGCTTGCAATCGCCATAAGTACCGTTGCCGCCACCAGTGCCACCACAAGGATGCCTCTGTAAAAAATCGTCAGCTTATGTCCCCTTATTCTCTCTTTATAATTAATAATGCGTTCCTTTTTTTCCTTTCTGCCCTTGGAGCGCAGAAATTCCCTGACACCCGCCATTTTCTCTCCATTTCCGTTTCTGTATGACATAGATGGCCATATTATTGATCATGCCCATCCTTGCTTTTTTATAAGCTTATAAGGCGCCCCCGTTTTCCGCCCATCGCATAAGAATTGCATTTTCTTATTTTAGCACACTTGATGAACGGCTTCAATTCCTTTCCTCACGATCTATCATTTCCCCCGTCATAACCGCTGTCTGTATAAAATCATGGAGCTTGTCAAAGCTGTTGACGGTCATTACCGCAATGGCGCAAAATATTATGAAAATACAGAGCACTGCCATCCGCACCCATAGAAAAGGCGATTTTCCATGCCTCCTATCCCTATTGCTCAACGCCACCAGTTCCGCCGCATCACCGGAACTGTTCCTATCCTTCCCCCCGCCAGACGTTTCTTCTCCGTCAGGACGAATGCTCTCCGTCTCCGTATCTTGCCGCTTTTTCCGCTGCCGTCTCTCATAGAGTTTCCCAAGGTCATCTTTCATCTTCTCTTCCGCATCAAAAAACACATAATATCCCGTCAACATCTGTCCTCTTCCCCAGTCATCCAGAATAATTCCTCCGGTATCCGGATCCAGATGCCCCAGTCTCCTATAGCTGCCGGGAAACGTCTTTTTTGTTTTTGCTTCCTCGGCTCTGCCCGCTTCTGTGGCGGCTTTCCCCTTTCCTCCCTCACCTATGCTTTCTTCCGGAAGGCCTTGTCCCCTCTGCCTGCATATGCCATAGATGAAATAAATTTCTGTCCCTCCGCTTATCTCCTTCTTTCCGTACAGAACGGTTTCCGTGCCGTCATCCTCCTCTTCCTCCTCACAAACAGTCAGATATTGAAGGACATAGTCTTCTATGTATACTATTCTCGCTTTATCTATTGTCCCGACTGCCCTGACCGCTTTTGGCAAAGCCATGGCCACCCCACCTTTCCAAATGATATACTTATAGTTCTATCCGCTGTTGCGACTATTATATCACTTTATAAAAAACATTTTTTATCGCAAACTGTCGAAGGCAGATGGCTTTTTTTCGACGGCAAAACCCCGCTGCAGGCAGCGGGGCTTTGAATTGCTCTTTCCCTATGATGTTTCAAATCGGAATACAGTGACCGTATCGTAAACCCTTTCCGGCCCAAACACCGCAGACGGAAACTCCGGCTTATTGGGGGTATCCGGATAATACTGAGTTTCCAGGCACAATCCTGACCTTTTCCTATAGACGGTGCCCCCTTTTCCTTTTTCTTCCGTCTGGAAGTTGCCGGCATAAAACTGCACGCCGGGTAAATCCGTATAGACTTTCATGACACGCCCGCTGACAGGCTCTTCCACCGTTGCTATATGGCGCATTGTTCCCTCTTCGCCATCCAATACCCAATTATGGTCATATCCTCCGTTCAGCGTCAATTGCCCAAATTCCGCATCTATCCTGTCCCCGATTCTTCTTGGCACGGTAAAGTCCATAGGAGTCCCCGCTACCGGCGCAATCTCACCGGTGGGGATAGCCCCGGCGGCGACCGGCGTATATTCGGCAGCATAAATCGTCATAATATGATCATTGATGCTTCCCGCTCCGTGCCCTGCCAGATTAAAGTAAGTATGATTGGTCATATTGATGATGGTCCGCTTATCGCTGGCAGCATGATAATGGATTCTCAGTTCGTTATTTTCCGTAAGGGCATAAGTTACCTGCACCTTTTTGTTTCCCGGGAAACCCATCGTTCCGTCCGCATCTTCCAGTGTAAAAGTCACGCTGTCCGTTCCTTCCAAAACATCCCAGACTCTTTTGTGATACCCTAAATCCGCATGGCTATGCAGATTATTCCTTCCGTCATTAACGTCCAGCTGATATGTAACTCCGTCCAAGGTAAATGCGGCATTGCCTACGCGGTTGGCATTAGGACCGATTGTCGCCCCGTAATTTGCCTTATTTACATAATATCCATCCAAATTATCATAGCCGAGAACTACATCTTCCGGCTGTCCGTTTTTATCCGGTACCCAAAGGCTCACCAGAATCGCACCGTAATTTATGACCTGTGCCCTCATTCCCCTGCCGTTTTCCATGCTATACTGAAATATCTGCGTACCGTCTTCCATAGTGTCAAATAACGTTTTCCGAATCCCCATTGCGTACCTCCGTATTCTTTTATGCCCTCCCGGAACCTTCTAAGGGAGCCCATATTTATAGTTCCGTCCTGCCCTCCAAAGCCCGCAGCAAAGTAACCTCATCAATATATTCCAAATCGCCCCCCACCGGAACCCCGCTGGCAATCCTGGTCACCTTGATTCCCGTGGGCTTAATAAGCTTAGCGATATACATGGCCGTCGTCTCTCCCTCCAAGCTGGAATTAGTAGCTATGATCACTTCGGCAATCTCCCCCTCCAACCGATGCATCAGTTCCTTCAGCCGTATATCATTGGGTCCAATGCCCAACATGGGGGATATGGCTCCGTGCAGCACATGATATACGCCGGCATACTTTCCGGTTTTTTCATAGGCGGCAAGATCACGGGTATTCTCCACCACCATAATTGTTCCGTGATCCCTCTTTTCATTGGCACAGACAGGACATAATTCCTGATCCGTAAGGGTAAAGCACCCGGCACAATATCTTACGTTTTCCTTTGCTTCTATAATAATTTTAGCCAGCCGGTCCACCCTTTCCTTCGGCATATTAATCAGGTGAAACGCCAGTCTCTGCGCTGATTTTGTGCCGATTCCGGGCAATCCTGCCAGTTCGTCAATCAGTTTATTGATATGTCCGCTATACAAGTCCATCAGAAGGGCAATCCTCCTCCTAAGCCCAATCCGCCGGTCATCTTATTCATGATTTCCGCATTGGCCTCATCCGCTTTGCGGAGCGCTTCATTAGTTGCCGCAACGACCAAGTCCTCCAGCATTTCAATGTCTTCCGGATCCACTACCTCTTCCGAAAGCTTTACTTTAACGACTTCCTTCTTCCCCGTCACTGTCACTTCCACCGCTCCGCCACCCGCAGAAGCCGAGAATTCTTTCGTCTCCATTTCCTTCTGGCTTTCTTCCATCTGACGCTGCATGCGCTGCGCCTGTTTCATCAGATTATTCATGTTGCCCGGCATGCCGCCCGGAAAACCACCTCTTTTTGCCATTCTCTTTCCTTCCTCCTGTTCCTGCCATGCCGCTGTCCGGCGGCAGTTCCGATCAATTTTCCTCAACTTCAATTTCCATACGGATTATTTGGCTCAGATCAATATAGGCATCCTCGAAATCCCTGCTGTCCCCTATAGCCTGCACCTCAATCTCTATCTCTTTCTGTACAGCTGCGCCGATGATCCGCTGCAGCTGCTCCTTATTGTCCTGATTTTTCAGATAATCGGAAGCTAAACCGTCAGGCACCACTATCTGAAGGCGGTTGTCACCGCCCAAGCTTAAGCGCGCATTCTTCATATATGTTTTCATCGGCTGTTCCATATCCGCGACAACAGAATTCCATCTTTCCACAGCCCGTTTTACGTCTTCAGGTATTGCTTTGGGAAATTCCGTTTTCTGCAGTCCGGATGCCTTCTGCGGTTGCTGCAGTCCGCCCCCTGCTGAGCCGCTGTCCTGCGGCACGGCGGCAGGCACGCCTTTTTCCACTTTTTTCTCCAAATCCCGTATCCTGCACAGCAATGACTCCGTATCCCTTTCCATGCCCGGCCTGCACAGCTTAATCAGTGCCACTTCAATCAATATCCGTTTCTGGGATGCATAGCGGATACGCCCGGACAATTCGGAAAAAATACGGATAAAACGGATAAGCGTATCCATATCCGCCATCTGTGCTTCTTCTTTCAGCCTTGCCAGATTTTCCGTTGAAACGTCAATGACATCCTCTATGCCATCGGAACTTTGCACCAAAAGCAAATTCCTCAGATACCATGTGAAGTCACTGACAAACTGGGAAAGTTCCCTTCCTTGGATGACAATTTCTTCCAGCAGCCCGATGCATGCCGTCACATCCTCCGCCAGAACCATCCCGAACAGCCTGCCGAACACCGCCGTATCCACTGCCCCGAGGATTTCCAGCACTTTATCATAGGTGAGTTCCTCCCCAAAATGAAAAGCGATACATTGATCCAGAAGACTGAGGGCATCCCTCATGGAGCCGTCTGCCGCCTTGGCAATATAACGCAGTGCCCTTTCTTCTGCCTGCACTCCTTCCGCCTGCATCAGTTCCTGCAGCCGTGCGGAAATAGTTTCTATAGTAATGCGCTTAAAATCATATCTTTGGCATCTGGACAGAATCGTAACCGGTATTTTGTGTACTTCCGTAGTTGCCAAAATGAAAATAACATAGGACGGAGGTTCTTCCAGCGTCTTCAGCAAAGCATTGAAGGCTCCCATAGAAAGCATATGAACCTCATCTATAATATAAACCTTATATTTTCCCTCCGCAGGTGAATAAGACACCTCATCCACGATTTCCCGTATATTATCCACGCCGTTGTTGGATGCGGCATCTATCTCAATGACATTCATGCTGGCTCCCGACGCGATTGCCCGGCAGAGCGTGCATTGCCCGCAGGGACTGCCCTCTGCCGGGTTTTCACAGTTCACTGCTTTGGCAAAAATCTTTGCAATCGTCGTCTTACCCGTCCCACGGGTACCGCAAAAGAGGTATGCATGTCCGATGCGCCCTGCCTTTATCTGATTTTTCAAAGTAGTCACAATATGTCCCTGCCCCTTCACATCCCCGAAGCTTTGGGGGCGGAACTTTCGGTACAACGCCGTATAAGACATAACAAACCTCTTTTCTGCCATAATCCGTTATTATTCCCATAAACAGCCGTCTTATGACGGCCAAAGACAATTTGGCTTACCCTTTATCAGTCGCCGAAGCAAATGCCCAGCATTTTAGCTTCTTTCACAATGCTGGCATCCGGTGCAACCATTTTCAGTTTGCCTGCCACTTCCTCCAAAGGCACTTTCACGATTTCGCGGTTCTTATAGCCTACCATAAATCCATATTCCCCGTTCAGTATCATCCTTCCCGCCTCGGAGCCGAGCCTGCTGGCAAATACTCTGTCATAAGGGCAGGGGCTGCCGCCGCGCTGTGTATGCCCGGGCACCGTCACCCTGACTTCATGGCCGCTTTTCTCCTGGATCTTCTGCGCAATCTCATAAGACACCGACGGATATTTATAATTCTTCATTTTTTCTTTGTATTCTTTCTTAGATAATTTTGCGTCCGCTTTGGAAATTGCCCCTTCCGCCACCGCGAGGATCGTAAATTTGCTTCCGTTCCGGTTTCTCTCTTCAATTTTATCTATTACCTTGTCTATATCATAAGGAATCTCCGGAATAAGAATGATATCCGCGCCGCCTGCTATCCCTGCGTTTAAAGTAAGATAGCCCACTTTATGCCCCATGACTTCCACGATAAATACCCTGCCATGAGATGCAGCCGTGGTATGGATGCAGTCAATGGCATCCGTTGCAATATTTACGGCACTCTGGAAACCAAATGTCATATCCGTTCCCCAGAGGTCATTGTCTATAGTCTTCGGCAGCGTAACCACATTCAGCCCTTCACTGCGGAGCAGATTTGCGGTCTTATGGGTGCCGTTCCCGCCCAAGATCACAAGGCAGTCCAGACGAAGCTTATAATAGTTCTGCTTCATTGCTTCCACTTTATCCAATCCGTTCTCATCCGGATCCTTTATTGTCTTAAACGGAGTTCTGGAACTCCCGAGTATTGTGCCGCCCTTTGTCAGCACGCCGGAGAAGTCACGCCCTGTGAGCATACGGAAATTACCATAAATCAGTCCCTTATACCCTTCCAGGAGCCCATACATCTCCACTTCTTCCCCACTGTTAAAAATGCATTTCGCCACTCCGCGCATCGCCGCATTCAATGCCTGACAGTCGCCACCGCTGGTCAACATTCCTATTCTCTTCATCTGTCACCCTCCTAAAACTGTTGCCGGCTTATGTAAAGCCGCTCTTTTCTCCATTTCCCATTATATAATAATTTACTCTTTCCCACAACTAAGTTTTTCTCATCCACCCTAAAAGTTTGATACGGCGTAAAAATTTTCGTAACAGTTCAGCCTGAATGTAATGTTGGGAGGCGGACGCACGGGAGGGATTTTTTTGCGGGACGGCGGCAGCGGGAG
>CAJUIM010000143.1 GCA_910586275.1 uncultured Lachnospiraceae bacterium
CCCGTGTTACCGCCGTGAAAGGGCGATGTCTTAACCGCTTGACCACGGAGCCTTGCCGGCAAAACAAGTCATCCTCTTACGAAACATAATCATGCTGTTTCTGCAACCGCCTTATGAATGATGACCCGAAAAATATATTATCATAATTAATCATGTTTGGCAAGAGGAATTTTCCATTTTTTTCGTCAAATGACATTCAGGTGACATTCAACTATGTTTTTTCACAAAAACACACCCAATCACCGCCATTGCACCCGAATACCGTACGCCGATACCGTCAGGCCTATCTTCCCGCAGAAAGCATTTTCAAACATGCTACGGCTATACAATATCCTCAAAACCGCATCCTACCGCGTCCGACAAATCTCCGGGTGACAATTCGATCTGCAGTCCCACCCTTCCGGCACTGACGAACATTTTCTCATACTGCTTTGCCGTCTCATGAATAAATGTGGGAAACCTCTTTTTCATCCCAATAGGTGAACATCCCCCATGCACATAGCCGGTCAGCGGCAGCAGTTCCTTCTGCTTTATCATGCTGACGGATTTCTCCCCTGCTGCCTTGGCGGCTTTCTTCAGATCCAAGGCATCTTTGACAGGCACCACAAAAACATAGTACTGACCCGATTTCCCCTGTGTAACCAATGTTTTGAAAACCATTTCCGCATCTTCCTTTAGAATAGCCGCTATCTCCTCACCGCTCAGTGCGGCATCCGGCTCATAAGCATGGCTCTCATAGGATATCTTTTTCCCGTCCAGAACCCGCATCACATTTGTCTTATCATGATTTCTCATATTCACTGCTCCGGAACGACTGCAAAGAATACCAGATCCTCATCGCCCTTATTCCTCATAGAATGACTGTGCCCTTTCGGACAATAATGGCACTCTCCCGCCCCCGCTTCCTCCCTTCCGTCATCATACAGCAAGTCCGCCTTACCGCTTATGATATAAATGATCTCACTGTTGGTTTCATGCTTATGAAATCCGATGGACGATCCCGGCTCCAATCTTCCATACATAATCTTTCCCAGTTCATCCGCCCGCATTCTGATGACCGCATCTCCCTCACCGCCTTTAAACTCCGGAATCCTCACTTCTTCCATTCCCTTAAAATCAATGACCATTTCCGCTCCTCCTTACGTCCTATAATCTTCACACCATATGCCAAGCCATAACTCCCTATCCGCCCGTTGGTTCCCGCCGGCAATATTCCCGTCAGCCTGTGCTATCCTTCATCATAACAGAAAAAAAATCGGTTTTCAATTAAATTTCCCCCTTTAAGCCGCAGCCCGCATCAGGAACAATGTTTTTAACTCGGACCTTCGAAAAACGCCGGCACAGACATAAAACCAAAAATTGATTTCCGTGGGATTCATCCGAAAAATAGGACAAGCTGCTTCCATATATGCTATGATATATTATAATAAAAATACAATCGGAGGTACTGTTATGATCGATCCATATGAAAAATGCCCTGTTCTGGAGAACGAAAATTATTTACTGAGGCTGACGGAAACAGCCGATGCCGCTGATTTGCTGCTTGTATATTCTGACGAAAAAGCCGTGCCCTTCTTTAATAGCGACAACTGCAACGGAGATGACTTCCACTATACCACATTGGAGAGAATGCAAGATGCCATTGCATTCTGGCAGAGCGCATACCAAGTGAAAGGCTTTGTACGATGGACGGTGGTTGACAAGCATAGTTCTCATGCCATCGGAACCATTGAACTTTTTAACCGGAAAGCGGAAGATTTTTTCAATGACTGCGGGCTTCTGAGATTGGATCTCAAAAGCGATTATGAGCAAGAAGGACATATTTATGAAATCCTATCCCTTATCGTGCCCCCTGCCTATGATTTGTTCGGCTGCCGCATGATTGCATCCAAAATCCCGCCCTATGCTGCCGAGAGGCGAAGAGCCGCTGAGAAAGCCGGCTTTATCTTGTCGGAAGAAAAATTGATAGGCGGACATGACGGCAGGCAATATGGGGACTATTATATTCTGCAGAAAAAATCCTAGAGCGCGTTTGAAAACCGTAGTACAGATGTCAGGAATGAATTTTCGGTCTTGGATTTTCAGACACACTCTAAAACGGCATTACCGTATCTGTAAAAGACAAAAGCCCTGCCATATGGATTCTCACTCCATATGGCAGGGCCTTTTGCTTATTGCAGACCGCGGTACAGCCATCCATATTGTGCTTACAGCCGGAACTTGCTTGCCTCTGTATTCTGGCGGTGGCTCAGTTCCACCAATACCATCGTATCCTCCGTACATTCACTGATTGTCTGAGACAGCAGCGCCATGCTTGCGCTTGTCTCTTCCGTTGACGCGGCATTTTCTTCCACCACGCTGGCCAAGTTATTCACGGAATCGGTAACAATCTGTTTCAGCGAATTCAGAATCTCCGTCTGCCCGCCGAGTTCCTTTGTCACCTCTTCCACCAACCCAACCTCTTTCAGAAGCTTCTTAAATACTTCCTTGGTTTCATTCAGGCACTTCTGCTGTTTCTGTACATTATCGGTCACTTCCTGCATCTTGCTGACGGAAACTTCCACATTTCCTATCAGTTCTTTGACAATCCCTTCTATCTCTTTCGCATTTTCCGAAGATTCCTCGGAAAGATTCCTGATTTCCTCTGCCACTACGGCAAATCCCCTGCCGGCTTCCCCTGCACGGGCTGCTTCTATGCTGGCATTCAGCGACAGCAGGTTTGTCTGGCCTGCCAGCCCTTTGATAATCTCCACTGCCTTATTGATATTGGCCGCCGAATCGTTGTTCTTGTTGGTCTGTTCGGAAACCACGTCAATCGTCTCAATCGTAGCTTTCGTAATCTGTTCCAGTTCCCTGATGCTGTCGGAAGCCCCTTCCGTATGCTGCGTCATGGCAGATACCGTCTCTTCCAGTTTATAAACATCGTTCTTTTCCACTTCCACTACGCCGCCAAGTTCTTTGATCTTATCATTCACCGTCTCCGTCTCATTGGCCTGATAGGTAGCCCCCTGTGCCAAATCTTCAATGGCCTTATTAGTATTCTGAATGCTCTCCGATATATTTTCGAATTTCTCACTGAATCTTTCACTGCTCTGGTTCAATGATTCCCCGGTATGCACCATACTGCCCAGCATGCCTGCCAGCGATTGCCGGACATTCTCCAGTGAACGGGCCATTTCCCCGATTTCGTCCCCCCGTCTCAGCAGGCTTGCATTGACAGTGAAACTCAGATCACCCTTGGCAGCCTGCCGCAGATTGCCCTCCACCAGCTTAATGCCTTTGGTAATTCCCATACCGGCCACCGCCGATATAACCAATGCCGCGACCAGCATGACAAACGCGGAAACCCCGAACATCGTAACCATTTTGGAAAAATCGGTTCTGATTTTATCCTTCATGCCGTCCAGCTTTTCATTCATATCGTCCACATAATTACCTGTGGCAACTGCCCATCCCCAAGGCTCAAACATCTCGGAATAAGCAATCTTTGGCGCAACCGTCACACCGTCCGATTTGGTAAAATAAAATTCATTGTAGCCGCCCCCGGCTTTGGCCGCCGCCACTACGCTCTGCGTAACCTTCACGCCGTTCTGATCCGTCAGGTCATATCTGTTGTCCCCTTCCTGCTCCGTCAGAATAGGATGCATAACCAATATGTAATCCGCCCCGTCGATCCATATATAACCCGATGCGTCATCCCTATAGCGCATGGCGCGGACAGCCTCGGCCGCCATCTCCTTTGCTTCCTCCTCCGTGATCTCACCGCTCTGGCTTCGGTCATAGTAACTCTGCACTACTGCCAACGCCCCCTGCACCTGAGACTTGATTTCCATTGAATAACCGTCCGACATGGACTCTTCATATAATTCCACCGACTCATTCATGGACTGGCGCAGATAATATGTGCCAAGAAGTGCCAGCCCAATCGTAGGGATTGCAATCATAATAAAGATAATTGAAATCAACATAACTGTCAAACTCCGAAAGCCTTTTGTTTTCTGTGTAGCTGTGGTTTTGTTTTCCTCCATGTACTCCACCTCCTATGTTTTTCTATATTCCGACAAAATATCATCTATTTTATTATACACCTTTCATAAAGAAAGTCAATGAATATTGTGAATATTGTGCATATCCACAATATCCGATCATATAATGCTATTTATTCCATAACTAATAACACGCCTCAATATGCGCAGAAAATTATGCATAATGCATAATTTTCCCGCCTGCGTGCCCAGGAATCTCTTGCCTATGATGAATGACCCATTTCACCCAACAGCGGGCAAAAGAGCCGTTACGGTTTGGAAAACCGTGCCGTAAGGAGGTGCCGTAAGTTATCTTTGAATATATTCCCCGTATCTTTCATCCCAATCCGGTTCCAGCCAGTATTCCGAACCGTCCCGCAGCCTGCCGGTTATCTTGTATTGGAACATTTCCCGCCTCACCAGCTCAATATCGCTGAAAGCAATGGAACCGGAGATAATCCCGTTCACTTCTTTCTCCGTATATTTCCTTCCCTTTTCCATTTTTCCCGCAATTTTAACAAGTGCCAGAATCCTCATGGGCTTTTTCGACGGATACTGTATCAGCCTGCCTTCTCCGTCATAATATCTATTCAGTTTCTCCTGATATAAAACGATTTCTTTCTCCATTCCGTTTACCTCTTATCCTTTCACGCCTTATCTGTTTGCTTCTTTTTTATTCGCCTCTTGCCCGTTTGCTTTTTATCTGTTTACTTCTTGGCCATCCGTTTATTGTCCGTTTGCTTTTTATCTGTTTACCTCTTGGCCATCCGTTTCTTTCCCATTTACTTCTTATCTGTTTACCTCTTGGCCATCCGTTTCTTCCCCGTTTGCTCCTTATCCGTCTGCCTCCTGCCTTTTTACTCCTTCCCCGTTTGCCTTTTATCCGTCTGCTTCTTGTCCTTTTACCCCTTATCCGTTTGCTTCTTTTCTTTCGGTCCGCCCTTTTTCACTCATTCCCCCGTCAGTGACTTCCTGATATAGTCCAGCACTTCTTTCAGTGCCGTTTTATTGGTTCTGTAATAGACACGGTTGTGGACACGCTTTATTTCCACCAAGCCTGCTGCCACCAATGCATTCATATGGTAGGAAACAGTAGCCGTGGTCAGGTTCAGATGCTTGGCCAGTTTGCTGCCGTAAGCTTCTCCGTCCCGGATACAGGAGAGAATCTCAAATTTGCTCCTGTCCCCCAACAATTTCATTGCCTGCAGCGCATAATTGCCAAATTCTTCATCGTTCCGCGCACGGCTGGTTTTTATGTCAAAATCTTCCCCGAAGAGAATGCCGATCCTGAACAGGTCAGGTTCTTTATATTCTCCATAGTCTTCCATTTCCGCATGCCAAGAAATGATATTAGGACTGACGATACTGGGATATAGGAAAAAGCCATAAGGGCTTTCTCCCAAGTCAATCTCTGCCATTTCCCGCATATAAGCCGCAGGGCTGTCCCCTTTCAGTTCCTCTGCCCAATAATGCGAAAAAATTCCGGTCAGTTCTTCCAGTTCCTCCCGAAAGCTTTCCAGCACATCCACGGCTTTTTCCAACAGCAGCAGCACCTTCCCCTCATGTTCCTTCCTGTCAAAGAAAATCTTCTGCAGTTTCCATTTTTCACTTTCTTCCATTTCCAGCTTCATCAGGCACGAAATGACGGCGAAAGGCTCCTCCGTTTTCATTATTTTCCCGTCATCCAGTACCATATTCACAAAGCTATGCAGACACTTCCCGAATTTTGTGCAATATTCTTTTTCTGACAGTCCTGCAAGGAACCGCCTTAGCCCCGCAGCATCATAAACCGTCCCCAGCATGGAATCTTCCCATAAGAGAACCAGCTTTCCCGCACAGTTCAGCCCGCCCTCCCCTTTCACTGAAAAATAATACCTGACTTCCTCCATGTCCTTCCGGAATACCTTCGAAGCATTTTTTTCGATTCTTTCCAATATCTCAAATTTCCGCAGACCTTCCCGGAAAGGCTTTGCATACTTTTTGCCGAGACTTTCCTTCAGGTCTTCATACCGCTCCCCAACGCCCAGATGCTGCAGCAGCGCAATGCCTTCCGCTATATAGTTCACTTCTCTGCTGATTTCCCTGATTTTCCCCTTCCCCTGCATATCTGCCATCCTTCCTTATCCATTCCCGCATACAATATAACAAATGCCCGATTTTCTTAAGCATTCTGCAAATACGGCCAGTGCCAGATCCCTCGGGCATTTGCTTCCCGCATACAATAAGCCAAGCGCCATATGCCGCTTTCCCCCGCATAGCCGCAACCGGCTTCCTTCAGTCCGTGTCCTCCAGCCGGAGCCGGAAGATGCAGCATACCGAAAATATAATAACACATAATATGCCGCATAACCTAAAAATCTGCGAAACAGGACAGAAAGCCGCCAATGCACTGACTGCCAACGATGCTGCCGGCGTGGCCGCGCTGGCTCCGGCATTGAATATGGAACCGGCTCTCGCCAGATACTCCTGCCTTACCGTTTTCATAAACTGAACGCTCAATGCCGCCATCATAATGCTGCAGCATATGCCGATTATCAAGGAATCCGCAACGGCAAGCATATAAACGGCAGGAACATTGGCCCGGAATGCCTCTCCGAAAGTAAATGCATACATACCGATGCCGGTCAGAATTCCTGCCCCGGCCATCTGTGCCAGCACCGGCAGCCTTTCGCTTACAAATGGATAGACAAATGACCCTATCCCCATCCCCACCGCCATGGCAACGGAAAATGCACTCAGCAGGCTGCTTCCCTGCCCCAGCACTTCGACAATCAGCGGACTTTGCAGAGAATTCAGCGGAACAAGGACCGCATTGACCAATATGGTCAGCATGCAGAAGTTCCTGATTACCGGCTGCTTTCCCACATACCGCCAGCCATCCTTCAATGTTTCCGCATATTCCTTGACGTTGGGCTTCCTGCCCTCCGCCTTATTATCTTCCAGCTTCAGAAAACCCAAAATAAATGCGGATCCAAAGAAAGACACTCCGTCTATGGCAATGGCTGTCCCTATGCCGAAAAAACCGATGATTGCGCCGGCAGTCCCCAGCCCTATCATCTGTACAACTGTTGACAGCACGGAATGAAAAGAAGTGCCGAAAGCATAATATTTCTTCTCCAGTACCTTTGGCATCACTGCCAGTCCTGCGGGCAGACGGAATGCCTCTACCGATGAATTTATTAATGTAAAAAGGAGCAGCATCCATGGATTCAGGCATCCGCCCATATACAATGCCGCCAGCCCTACCGTTATAATGCCACGCACGATATCTGCTGCCACCATCAGTTTCTTTTTATCCATCCTTTCCACAAGCGCACCGGCAAAAGGCTGCACCAGCACGGAAGGAAGCTGATTGGCAGCAAATACCAAGGCCGACCAGGCCGGATTCCCGGTAATTGCATATACCAGCCAAGTAAATGCAATGGCATCCACCGAATCCCCAAAACGGTTGACAAGCCCTGCCAGTATGATTTTCATATACTCTTTTTGATGCAGAATGTCTCTGTATCCGATTTTTTCTTCTGTATTCTCGTTTTTGCAGATCATATTTTCATCCTTATCTTTTATTATTATTAGATATTTATCTAATAATATTTTTATCACAAGGTTAGATATATGTCAAGTATTCATCATTAGATATATCCCTAATATAATTGCCAATGCCCCGATCCGAAATTTCCTCTGTAAATTCTTAAACACAGGCACGGTACGCCATTCCAAGAATCGCCAAAGAGTATATAAAAAATTATTTCTCCCGGATATACGTCGCATTTTATACAAAAAAAAGAGGACATAAACCCGAAACGGCCATGCAATGTCATTAACTTAAGCCGCAGCCCCCATCAGGAACGATGTTTTTCACTCGGACC
>CAJUIM010000144.1 GCA_910586275.1 uncultured Lachnospiraceae bacterium
CCCTCCCGTGCGTCCGCCTCTCAACACAACATTCAGGCTGAACTGTTACGGCAAACGCATGAATGAATCAATGGGCGTTTGCCTGTGTGCTTCCCCCTATTGCAAGTCCTTCGAAATTATTGTAAAATAAACCAAATTCTAAAAAGTGAGGAAACGACCATGGCATTTGACGGCGTAACAATAGCCAGCATCATAAAAGAACTGAACGACACTCTTCCCGGCGGGAGGATTTATAAAATCGCACAGCCGGAAAACGATGAGCTGCTGCTGACAGTGAAGGTAAACGGCGGGCAGAAGCGGCTGTTTATTTCGGCCGGTGCTTCCCTGCCTTTGATTTACCTGACGGCCAACAACAAGCCCAGCCCGCTGACGGCTCCCAGTTTCTGCATGCTGCTGCGCAAGCATCTGCAGAATGCCCGCATCATAGGCATCACACAGCCCGGCCTGGAACGCATCGTGCAGATAGAGATGGAACATCTGAACGAACTGGGCGACCTGTGCAGAAAAAAATTAATCGTGGAGATTATGGGCAAACACAGCAATATTATTTTCACCAATGAGGAAAATATGATTATAGACAGCATCAAGCATATTTCCGGCATGGTAAGCAGTGTGCGCGAAGTGCTTCCCGGCCGTCCCTACTTTATCCCGGAGACACAGGAAAAGGAAGATCCCCTTACGGTAAGCAGGGAAGCCTTTATGAATAAGATTCACAGCAAAACCATGCCGGTCCACAAAGCGCTTTACGGTACCTATACCGGCATTTCCCCTGTCCTGTCTCAGGAGATCTGTTACCGGGCCGGACTGGACGGAGACTATTCCACCGCTTCCCTTGGGGAAGAACACCTGAACCGGCTGGCGGATGCCTTTTTTTCCGTTATGGATCAGGTAAAAAACGGCAATTTCCAGCCAAACATTATTTATGAAAATAACGTCCCCACGGAATTTGCCGCATTGGCTTTCACCATGTACGGGGACTGTAAGCGGCATGACTTCGACTCCGTCAGCGTCCTTCTGGAACAATATTATGCACAGCGGAACGCAGTGACACGGATCCGCCAGAAATCCGTAGATCTGCGCCGAATTGTCCAGACCGCCCTGGAACGCAATACAAAAAAATATGAACTGCAGCTGCGGCAGATGAAGGATACGGAAAAAAGGGAAAAATACAGAGTTTACGGTGAACTGCTCAATACCTACGGCTACTCTGCCGAACCCGGGGCAAAATCCTTAACAGCATTGAATTATTATACCGACGAAGAAATCATAATCCCGCTGGATCCTACGCTGACCCCTTCGGAAAACGCGAAAAAATATTTTGAAAAATATAATAAGCTGAAGCGCACCAACGAGGCCCTTTCCGCCCTGACTTTAGAGGTAAAGGCGGAAATCACCCATCTGGAATCCGTCAGTGCCTCTCTGGACATCGCCTTGGCAGAAGAAGACTTAGTGCAGATCAAGGAAGAACTGACCGAAAGCGGCTACATCCGCCGTAAGGGAGGGACAAAAAAAGCCAAGGTCACAAGCCGCCCTTTCCACTATGTGAGCAGTGACGGTTACCATATTTATATAGGAAAAAATAATTATCAGAACGAAGAACTTACCTTTAAATTTGCCTCCGGCAATGATTGGTGGTTTCACGCCAAAGGCATGCCAGGCTCTCATGTCATTGTAAAGTCGGAAGGCAAAGAACTTCCCGACCGTACTTTTGAGGAAGCCGCAAAGCTGGCCGCCTATTATTCCAAAGCCAAAGACCAAGAAAAAGCCGAGATTGATTACACGGAAAAGAAAAACGTAAAAAAACCAAACGGCGGAAAGCCCGGATTTGTAATATACCATACCAACTATTCCATGACCATCGAGCCTGACATAAGCGGCCTGCAGCCGGTAAAAGAATGAATCTCCTGACTTTACGGAGCAAAAGATCCGCTTTCCATTTCTTTCTCCAAAACATTGCAGACCCCAGAGAAACGATACCCGGAAGGAAGAAAAAAACCGGAGGGACGTATGCGGCCGCATACGTTCTTCCGGTTTTTACCTCCTGACGGAAAGATTTCCTATAAAGTATTGCTTGTGAAGAGGGATTTTACATGATCTACTTCTTCCTGTGTGGCCTTTGCAGCCGGCACATAATAGGATTTCTCCCTGGCAATCTGATACAGTTCTTCCTGTGACTGCTCGCAGGCATTGCGGAACTGTTTCAAAGTCTGCTTCAGCTCTTTATTTTCCGTCTGCGCAATCATGCCGCCGTACCGGACAAGTTCACCGTTAATACCTGTCAAAGTATCTGCTACCATTGTTTTTTCCTGCATCTCTCATACCCTCCTACTGTAAAAATTTCATCAGCTGCTGCTTGTTGTCCATTGCGCACTTTGCGCCTTTTTCAAAAAACTGCTTGACGCTGGAATCCGTTGCGCATTCCGCATATTCTTTCATCTTGCAATGGGTCGTGTCATATCCGCCAATCAGATGACGTAAATTCTGTAAATCTAATTCTGATAAATTAGCCATATCTGCACCTCCTGAAAATAATTGATTGCGTTCTTATTATTTCCGTCCCTTACATCTTTATTCGGCTTTTACTTTTTTACCAGAAATAACAAAATTCATTCAAAAATATATTTTTTCATTGCAGGCATCCTCACACTACATGTTCCAGTAAAATCTTAATTCCAAGCAAAACTAAAATTCCGCCTCCTGCAAGTTCCGCCCCGGCCTTATATTTCATGCCGAACACATTCCCTGCTTTTACCCCGGCCATGGAAAACAGGAACGTTACCGCTCCGATGCAAGCCGCGGAAGCCCAAATGTCCACCGCCAGAAACGCAAATGCCACTCCCGCCGCCAATGCATCGATGCTGGTGGCAAGAGCCAGCGGCAGCATCTCTCTCACTGCAAGGGAACTGCCGGACTTCATTCCGTCTTTGCGGCGGGCTTCCGCAATCATGCTTATGCCAATCAGTTCCAGCAAAAGAAAAGACATCCAATGGGCAATCCCCATAATTCCCTCCCGGAACTGCACGCCGAACATATATCCTGCAACAGGCATGGCCGCCTGAAATACGCCGAACCATAGAGCCGTCACCACCATATGCCTCGCTGACAGCCTCTCCATAGCCAGCCCTTTGCAGACAGCCACCGCACATGCATCCATCGACAGCCCCGCCGCCAGCATAAACAATGCAAAACGATCCATTGTCTCCCTCCATGTCACAAATACAGATATCAATAAACAGACAGCCCTGTGAAGCAACTTCTTATTGCAGGCCAATGCCATTCCCTTAAGCCGCAGCCGGCGTCAGGAATGACATTGCCCTCCACTCTATTTCTTATTCCAAGGAATCCCTTCCTATGACTGCAAAATACCTTTTTCCCTCTCCCGTCGCAGATTGCTTATAAAATATGGCGCACATCTTACCTCACAAATTATGGCGCACATCCGGCACAGGCAGTTCAGCCACTCTCTGATCTTTTACAGTAAAACAGCCGAAATAGCTTTTTGACTGACAGACAGAAATAACCCCGCCGCAAGCGGCGGGGTTATTTATTCTATGACATGAAATAGAAAGATTTCCTCTTTTCTTTCCATATGTATCTGTATTTACCGGCAACCCATATGCATCAGTCTATTGACATCAGCATCCATTCTTTCTCTATCCCGCATTTATACGACAAATACTGAATCACATCCTTCCTGGTGATAATGCCGATAAAGCGCGAATCATCATCAATCACAGGCACAAAGTTCTGATTCATCACTTTACTGATCAGATCCTCAATATTTGCATCCGCAGCCACCGGCTCGTTATCCCTTTTCCTTCTCACCGATACAATCGGAAGTTCTTCCGCATCCCTTACATTCAGGTCATACCTCTCTTTCAAGTCCCATAACAGGTCGCCCTCCGTCAAGGTCCCTATATAAGTGCCGTCCTCATGGTCAATGATCGGCACCGCCGTATATCTGTGATACTCCATTTTTTCCAGTGCCTGACGCAGTGTGTCATCATCATATATATAGGCAACTTCACTCTTTGGCGTTAAAAAAAATAATATATTCATAGGCATCCCTCATCACTGGCAATGTTCATATACAATCTTTTCCGCAAGTGCTTTAGCCTGCTCCTTCCCCTGCAGCTTTTCCACAATGGCAAGCCCGAAGTCAATCGCACATCCCATTCCCCTGCCTGTAATAATATTTCCGTCGGTCTGTGCCGGGCACTTTGTTACCTCCGCCCCTTCCAAATGACTTTCGAAACTAGGAAAAGAACATGCCTTCTTCCCTTTCAGCATTCCCCTATGGCCAAGGATACTCGGTGCCGCACAAATTGCACAGATATATTTCCCTGCTTGATAAAAAGCATCCACCTGTTCCATTAAGGGTCCGCAGGCTTCCAGTTCTTTCGTTCCCGGCATTCCTCCGGGCAATACAATCATATCTACCTCTCCGAAGTCCACATTTTCCAACAGCAAATCCATTTTCACCGTTATTCCATGCGAGCCTTCCACCGATTCTTCCCCGGTAACAGAAACCATCTGCGTATCGATTCCTGCCCGGCGAAGCAAATCTACCACTGTCAGAGCCTCTATTTCCTCATAACCAGTTCCGAAAAAAACACATACTTTTCCCATTTTGCATCCCTCTTTCCCAAATACATTCAACATATCCTTCTAAGCCCGTCTGTCCGGCGCTGCACCCCCTGCCTTCTGTCCCGGCTATGTTTCCATTTTACCACTTTATTGGTAATATGGAAAGAAAAGAAATCTTAATTCTATTAAAATAACATAAATCTTGGGAAATCACAATGTCGTTAACTTAAGCCGCAGCCCCCATCAGGAACAATGTTTTTCACTCGGACCTTCGAAAAACGCCGGCACATAGGTCAAAACTCCTTTTTTTCCATAATGCCTCTGCTTATGGCATAGGATATCCCGAAGCCTGCAATACACAGCACTGCCGCCCCGGCAGCAAAAGCCCGGTTATCCATTCCTGCCATTCCGTTCAGCATTCGGCCAAGCCATAACTGCAGCCCTTCATGCCTTGCCAATAAAATGCTCCCGCCTTTTTTAAAGAGCGTCACCGCCAAAATCACACAGACGAATATTCCCATTAACACAATTCGCCCTCTTTCCCCGCCATATTTCAGCTGCGCAGGCAGCATAGCCATCTGTACTAACAGCATAACTGCCAAAATCACCATGGCAAGCCCAAGCACCTCCCCCGCCTGCGCCGGCTTCATAATGCAGCAAGGAATTGTAGCCAGCAGAAAACCGAATAAATTACAGATTACGGAAAATATATATTTTTCCAGCACATATTCCTTTCTGCTTATAGGCAATGCCATAAGAAACGCCATGCTTTTTGTATATTCATCCGTTGTAATGGAACTGAGCACAAGCATCCCGCAGCCCATGGTCATATAGCCTATGATAAAAGGAGCGCTTTCAGCGCCTTGCATAGCCAGAAATATGATTTCTATTGCCAAGAGCATAATTACCATCTTTTTATTCTTCTTCATAAATATAAAATCCTTTACCAACAGTCCTCTCATTTCAGTCCCTCCGTTTTCTTACCTTTCGCCATCATCAGCAGAACATCGTCAATATTTCCCTTTTCCAAAGCAACTTCCCTGTAATTGTCCAAATAAAACTGTTTTTCCTTTGTCAGAAGCGTATACCCGAACGCTTCCTCCTTCTGATAGTCAATGTAACGTTTATCCAATTCCTCATACTGTTTCCGGCTGACTTTCAGCAATGCATAATCGGAAAGAATTACATCCGTATCTTCATGGAACATAATTTCCCCGTTCTGAATAAAATATAAATCATCGCAAAGCCCCTCCAAATCGGAAGATATATGGGAACTGATCAGGATTGCCCTTCCCTCTTCCTCCATATACCGGCGCATTTCATCCAACAGTTCGCTTCTTACCACGCTGTCCAGCCCCAACGTAGGCTCATCCAATATAAGCAGCTTCGCCCCATGGCTCATGGCGGTAAGCAGCTTAAACTTGGCATTCATCCCGGTGGAAAAATCTTTGATCGGCTTATTCAGAGGCAGCCCATACTGTGCGCACTTGTCGAAAAAGACCTTCTGATCAAATCTCCGGTACATTTTCCCCATAATCGCCGCCGCATCCGATACGGTAAACATACCGCTGAAAGAACTTTCGGAAAGCACAATGCCAAGATCCTCCTTATCCGCAGCAGAGAAATCATCCAATCTCTTTCCGAAAACTTCCACATTTCCCCCGTCTGCCTTTATAAGACCAAGAATCGCCTTGAATGTAGTGCTTTTCCCTGCACCGTTAGCCCCGATCAGCCCCGTGATATAGCCCTCTTCCACTTTCATGGAACACCGCAGCGTAAAATCTTTATAAACTTTTTGTACATTGTCCAATTTCAAAAGCATCATTTTTCATCCCTCCATCATTAAATCAAACAGTTCTCTGATTTCTTTATCCTCCATGCCGCATTCCCGGCCTGCCCGGACTGCCCCTTCCATCTTGTCCTCCACGGCTTTGCGCTTCTCCTCCTGCAAAAGATTTTTATTATTCGGGGCTACGAAGCTGCCCTTCCCATGTACGGTTACAATAAAACCTTCCTGCTCCAAGCCGTCATAGGCTTTCTTAACCGTCAGTGCACTGATTTTTAAATCCTTAGCCAAAGAACGGACGGACGGCAGCAATGTTTCTTCTTTCAGGCTGCCATTTATAATCATGGCTTTTATCTGCCCTATAATCTGTTCGTATATTGGTTCCATCGATGAATTGCTGATAATTATCTCCATTTTTTCCATCTCCTTAGCAAACAGTATATAACAGCATTGAACAGTTGTCAATTACAAATTTTCCGCGCATAAAAAAACGACGGCACTTAGGCACTGTATTTTAGTGCTTTAGTACCGCTGCGTTTGCCGCAGAGCGAAAGCGTGTCCGAATAAAAACATTGTTCCTGATGCGGGCTGCGGATTAACCACGCTCTTTCACGGATTCTGCCCAAACTGATATAAATTCCCTTTCTCCGCATTACGGCACTCATGTTTCTCATAATACCCAATCAGATTGCCCTCCCCGTCACGGAGCGCAATCATATATACATCCTTGTTCTCCTTTTCACTGCGGAATGTATAGACCTTGTTATTCTCCGGGCTTTCCCTGAACTAAGAAACCACCCTTTCAATCATTTCCTTCGATTTTCGGTTATGGCACTCGAAGATACTCCTCCCCACGAGGCCCAATCCACCGCTCTTTGCATACCGAGCCGCCGCCGCTTGATTCATATAAATAATCTCATGCTCCCCATTGCAGATAACCACAGGACAGCTATCCTGTTCCATAACGCTTCTGAAATAAATTGACAAATCCATTTTTCCTCTTCTTTCTTCCGGCATCCCGTCCGGATCGCCCCATCTCTTTCTGAATAGTAACTTCGGCACGGAACAGTCCTATGCGCTTCCATCCCGCCCTCCAATTATAATATTTTACCCTGCCCATATGCAACAATCAATCAGATAGAAAACGGGGCCGAAATCAATTTTCTGTTTTGTGCCTGCGCCGCTGCTTCCGCTAAGAACATCGGGTCGGCCTATACGGTCCGGCAGGAAATCCGGTGTGCATACAGAAACGGAATTTTTCAGACACGCTTTCGCTCAGCGGCAAACGCAGCGGTACTAAGGCACTAAAATACAGTGCCTAAGTACCGGCGTTTTTCGATGGTCTGAAAAATTTCCATTTCTGTATGCACACCGGATTTCCTGCCGGACCGTATAGGCCGACCCGATGTTCAGGGCAACAGCATTTACTTTTTCAAAAAATGAATTAAAATAGGTAATATGAAT
>CAJUIM010000145.1 GCA_910586275.1 uncultured Lachnospiraceae bacterium
CAAGGTTCATGAGGAGACTCAAACATAGAAAACACTATGTTTTGACCCCAGCATCTAAGCATATATTTATTGAATAAGGAGAAAGGGATAAAAATGACATTATCGACATTATCGGAAACAGAAGTGATTTCCACATTGCTTGCTTTGTCTTCTTTATTGGTAAGTGCGTATGTCATAGGGACAATATTTGAGAAGCTAAAGGCTCCGAGGGTTGTAGGGGAAATTATGGGAGGATTGATTTTAGGAGGCAGCTGTCTTTATTACTTCTATCCGTCCGGTATTGGAAAAATTTTCATGGCATATGAGCAGGAAGGGAAAGTACTTAATATATTTTATCAGTTAGGCTTAATTTTTCTTATGTTTTTATCAGGATATAATACAAAGCTTAAAGTTGACCATGAAAACGGAAAGATACTTGGCTGTGTGTTTATAGGGGCAACAATATTGCCTATGCTTGGAGCGATTCCTTTTATTTCTATGTTTCAGACATTTTTTATAGGCGAAAAAAGCAATGCCATTGCATATGGTCTGGTATTTGTAATAGGTGTGGCAATTACATCAATACCTGTAATATCAAAGATATTCTTTGACATGGGAATTATGAATACTAAATTTTCGGATACTGTTCTGACGGTATCTACTTTCCAAGATTTATGCTTGTGGATTTTGCTGAATGCAGCTACCAGAATTGCGTCAGCCGGGAGTTTGAAGCTGTTGGATATGTTAGGGGTAGTATTTATTACACTAGGATTGTTTGCAGCCGTAAAAATAATTTCCGAACATATGCATTCATGGAATAAGTCAATAAAGCCAATAGATTTTTATACGGTCAGCTTTGTAGTTTTATTAGCAGTCAGTGCAGTTCTTTATATGGTTGGGATAAATATTATGTATTCGGCTTTTTTAGTTGGATATGTCGTAAAGACAGTGGCCGGTATTGATTGTGAAACAAAGACACGAATGGAGTCTTTAGGTAATTTTGCCTTTTCTTTTTTTATCCCAATATATTTTGCATTGGTTGGGATTCAGCTGAATCTATTAAATAATTTTTCGTTCATTCGGTTTGCGCTCTTTTTTGCCTTGGCATTTGGGCTTGAGGCCGTCGGGACATTGATTATGCTGCAGTGGACTAATCTGAATTATCAGACAAAACTTAATTTTGCAGTAACAATGAATGCCCGGGGAGGCCCGGGAATTGTGTTGGCGACTGTCGCATATTCTTATGGAATAATTAGTATTGAGTTTTTTACAGTGTTAATTCTGACGACAATGCTTTCTTCGCTGATTGCCGGATACTGGCTTCGCAGACAGCAAAAAAAGGATAAAAATATTTTTATGAATTTAACGGTGGAGAATACGAACCGCTGACAGAAAGGAGGGCACAGGAAACTGTGCGCATAAGGGAATGAAAAGATTTATTTTAACTGTTGGGCCGTCATTGCTGAAAAAAGTGCCTTTGACAGAGATTCATGATGAGAGAAATATTTACAGAATTAACGGTGCTCATGGGAGCGTGCAGGATATCGAAAATTATATAATGGAAATCCGGCAGCAGATTCCCTCTGCAGATATTTTAATGGATTTGCCGGGAAATAAAGTCAGAACTAAGGATTTGCCGGATGGCGGGATTGCAATAGAGAGCGGAAAACAGTTCGAGATACCGAGCGGCTGTTTTAATTACAAAGACTTCTATAAACATTTGGAGCCAGGAATGACAGCATGGGCGAATGACAGTATCTTCGAATTTGAGGTCGTATCCGCAGATTGTGACAAAATTGTATTTATGTCTAAATCGGATGGTACACTAATTAATAACAAGGGTGTGCATATACGGGGAATTCATGACCAGATTCCATTTCTATTTGAGAAGGATCGTCATCTAATTGAACTTACAAAGAAATGGGCATTGTCTTTTGTGGGCTTGTCTTTTGTGCGTAAGCCGGCTAATGTAGAAGAGGTAAGTTCGCTGATCCGAGGAAAAACAGATATCATTGTAAAAATAGAGACTTTGGATGCGGTTCATAATATTAATGACATTTTGCCATTGACAAATTATATACTTGTAGACAGAGGGGATTTGTCAACAGATGTGGGAGTCAGCAGGATTCCAAGATATCAGAAGTACATCATTGATAAGGCACTTTTCTTTGATGTGAAGATATTTCTTGCCACGCAAATACTGAAAAGCATGGAAACAAAACCAATTCCGACAATTGCTGAAATAGAGGCTTTGTATGATATATATAAATCGGGCGTTTACGGAGTACAGATGTCGGAGGAGACGGCAGTGGGACAGTATGCCGTAAACTGCATAAAAGTATTGCATGATATGGAGAAAGAAGTAAAATCTGAAGTGATAAAATAAGAACAAGTCAGGTCAGGAAAGGGGAGGGGCATGTCTGAATTACAGCATATAATGTTCGACTTTGACGGTACGCTTGCAGATACCAGCGAAGGAATTATCCGTTCTATGCATTATGCCTATGATAAACTTAGTTTACGGCAAGAAACGGATGAAAAAATACAAAATATAATCGGACCGCCATTGGAAGAAATGTTTTCTGTTCTTTTGCATACGGAAGATAAGAATTATGTGAAACAGGCTGTAGCATATTTCAGGGAGAGATATGCGAAACAGGGAATAAGGGAACTTTGCTTATATCCACAAGTGAGGCAGACATTAAAGAAATTAAAAGAGAGCGGCTTTAAGCTATATATAGTTACCTCTAAGCCAGAGAAATTTGTATATGAAATATGCGAGGAACAGGAAATTAAAGAATATTTTACTGCAATAACCGGGGTTTCCACAGAAAAAATCAGTATGTCAAAAGCGGAACGAATGCGTGGGCTGATGGAATTATACAATATTACAAAAGACAATGGCATTATGGTTGGGGATCGTCCGGAAGATGCCTACGCAGCCGGAAAAAATGAAATTCCATGTATTGGTGTCTCTTATGGCTTTGGAAAGGCAGAGGATTTAATGAAGGCAGGATGTACAAAGATTTTGAATGAGTTCGGCACATTGTTATATACTGCTGTCCCCTTGCCATGATACTTGTATAAATTGTATAATACCAATATGTATAAAGTCATACATCCAAACAGGAGGATAGACGGACAGATGAAAGTAGTGTTGCTGGCAGGCGGATTTGGGACAAGGATCAGTGAAGAAAGCATGGCGAAGCCAAAGCCGATGGTGGAAATCAACGGACAGCCTATCTTATGGCATATTATGAAGGAGTATTCTTACTACGGCTTTAAAGAATTCATTATCTGTGCAGGGTATAAGCAGCATGTGATTAAGGAATATTTTGCCAACTATTATTTATATCATTCGGATATTACGTTTGATTTTTCAAATGAAAATTTTATGACAATTCACAACAACGTGGCGGAGCCGTGGAAAGTCACGATTGTGGATACCGGCCTGAATACAATGACAGGGGGGAGAATCAAACGGGTCAGAGATTACATCAACGATGAGCCGTTCCTTATGACCTATGGAGACGGCGTATGTGATGTGAATATTACAGATGTTATCAAGTTTCATGAAAAACATGGGAGATTGGCAACTATGACGGCGGTACAGCCGGGGGGAAGGTTCGGTACGCTGGAAATAGATGCCGACGGTGTTGTCAACCGGTTTGCGGAGAAGAAAAAGGAAGACGGCGGTTGGATAAACGGTGGTTACATGGTGCTGCAGCCGGAGGTCATAGAATATATTGAAGGTGACATGACGACATTTGAAAGAGAGCCTTTGGAGCGGCTGTCCAGGGAGAAGCAGCTTGTTACATATAAGCATTATGGTTTTTGGCAGTGCATGGATACAGTGAGGGAAAAACAATATTTGGAAGAACTATTGGCCAGTGGGAAGGCTCCTTGGAAGGTGTGGGAGGATTAGAAGAAATAGTTTGGCTTGCCAATAAATGCCTGATTTGTGAGAATCGATAGATTAAAAAATTAAGTTAGGAGTAAAAATATGTTTGAAAACAGCACGGAAGCGCATGCAAGAGAAGAAATTATAAATATGGTAAAGGAATATTGTGAAAAATTCCATGTAAAGAAAATGTATACGGAAGGCGACCGTATTCCTTATGCATCCCGTGTTTATGACAGCCATGAAATGTGCAACTTAGTGGACAGTGCACTGGAGTTCTGGCTTACATCAGGCCGTTATACGGAGGAATTTGAACAGAAATTGGCAGATTATCTCGGGGTAAAGTATTGCTCGCTAGTTAATTCCGGGTCGTCGGCTAATCTGAATGCGTTTATGGCATTGACATCTCCATTGCTTGGGGACAGGCAAGTAAGGCCTGGGGATGAAATGATTACGGTTGCCGCGGGTTTTCCAACCACGGTTTCACCGGCCATTCAGTACGGAGTGGTACCGGTCTTCATTGATGTCACGATTCCGCAGTACAATATGGACGTGACGAAGCTGGAAGAGGCACTGTCGGACAGGACAAAGGTGGTCATGGCAGCCCATACTTTAGGGAATCCCTTTGATTTATCGGCAGTCCGTAAGTTCTGTGATAAGCATAATCTGTGGCTGATAGAAGACAATTGCGATTCGCTTGGGACAGTTTACAAAATAGACGGAAAAGAGAAGCTGACCGGTACTATTGGGGATATCGGAACTTCCAGTTTTTATCCGCCGCATCATATGACCATGGGAGAAGGAGGGGCTGTATATACGGACAATCCGCTGCTTCACAGATGCATTCGTTCTCTGCGGGATTGGGGGCGTGACTGTATATGCAATCCGGGGCAGGATGACCGCTGTGGGCATCGTTTTGACAGACAATATGGGGAACTGCCTTTGGGATATGACCATAAATATGTCTACTCCCATTTCGGATATAATTTGAAAGCCACTGATATGCAGGCAGCGATAGGCTGTGCCCAGATTGAGAAATTTCCCTCTTTTGCGGAGCGCAGGAGGCATAATTTTTCACGTCTTCATGCACAGTTGGAAGAGGTTTCGGATAAGCTGATACTTCCGGTTCCTTGTGAAAATTCGGTTCCGAGCTGGTTTGGTTTTTTAATAACTTGCCGGGAGGGGATAAAACGTAATGATGTGGTGCAATATCTGGAGAGGAACGGGATACAGACAAGAATGCTGTTTGCGGGGAATCTGCTGAAACACCCCTGCTTTAATCAAATGCGTAAAGAGGGCAGAGGCTATCGGGTAGTAGGGGAACTGACGAATACGGATAGGATTATGACGGATACTTTCTGGGTAGGAGTATATCCGGGAATGACGGATGAGATGATTGATTATATGGCAAAAGCAATAAAAACGGCGGTAAATCGGCAGTAGGCAGCAATAACTGAATTTCCGCCATAAATTGCGCAAAGCGGAGCGTGCAGGTGAAAGGAATGATTCTATAAACATGCTTCAGGGAACAGGGGGAAATATTATGAATCTTGACAGGGGGTTTTATAAAGGGAAAAAAGTATTCATTACAGGGCATACCGGTTTTAAAGGTTCATGGATGTGCAAAGTATTAGCGGATGCAGGTGCGGTTGTGACCGGATATGCATTGGAACCTCCTACCACGCCGAGTTTATTCCGGATATGCAGCTTGGATTCAGAAATAAATTCCATAATTGGCGATATTAGGGATTTGCAGTATCTGAAAAAGGCATTTGACGCAGCGCAGCCTGAAATAGTCATTCATATGGCAGCGCAGCCCATTGTGCGGGAATCGTATAAAGAACCGGTGCATACATATGAAGTGAATGTAATGGGAACGGTAAATATATTGGAATGTGTCAGGCTGTCCGATTCGGTGAAATCTTTTCTGAATGTGACGACAGATAAAGTTTATTTGAATAAAGAATGGCTGTGGGGATATCGGGAAAATGAGGAATTGAATGGTTATGATCCATATTCCAATTCAAAATCCTGTTCCGAATTAGTGACAAGCAGTTATAAGAACTCATTTTTCCATGACAAAGAGGTTGCCATCTCCACGGCACGCGCAGGGAATGTCATTGGCGGAGGTGACTTTGCCGCAGACAGGATCATCCCGGATTGTGTCCGGGCAGTAGAGGCAGGAAAAGAAATTATTGTAAGGAATCCGTTTTCTACAAGGCCGTATGAGCATGTGTTGGAACCGATAGCCGCCTATCTGATGATTGCACAGGCGCAATATGAGGATAAGAAGAAATATGAAGGAAATTACAATGTGGGTCCGGATGAATCAGATTGTTGGTCAACAGGTGATTTGGTGACGTTATTCTGTGATAAGTGGAAACAGATTACAGGAAAGGATGCTGTTTGGATTAATGAATATGACGGAGGGCCGCATGAAGCGTGTTTTCTGAAGTTGGACTGCTCTAAGCTGAAAGGTACATTTGGCTGGAGGCCGCATTGGAATGTGGAAGCGGCAATGGAGAAGATTGTTGAGTGGTCGGCAGCATACTTGTATGGCGGGGATGTGGCTGAGTGTATGAAGAAACAGATGGATGAATTTTTCGGTATTTGAAAATCTTCTGATTATGGCAGGTGGCTGTTAAAGAAGGAGAACTAAGGATGCGCAATAAGGTAAATATATTGGGTTCCTGTGTTTCAAGGGTATGTATGCTGGATGGAAATCGGAATGGACACGGGATTGCAGACGATGATATGGATTTAGGCTATTATTTCCATAATCAGAATATTGTATGTCTGATGACACCTCCATCATTTTCACATGAAGAAATAGATATGATAAAGGGCGAGGAATTATATGATGCAAATAATCTCCGTGGATTGCGGCAGTGTTTGTATAAGGATACAATTAATATGCTCTTAGAGTCAGATGCACAATGGCTGGTTATGGATTTATATGATATGCAGATAGATTTCTGCATGCTTGGGAAAGGGATGTTTTCACCATATAATTATGAGTTTTTTAATACTTCACTGTATGAAAGATACAAAGATCAGGTGATATGCTCAAATTTTATGCGTCTGACAGATGCTGTCTACTATGGGTATATAGATGCTTTTTTTGATAAGATTATGCATAAATATGATTCCGACCATATTATATTTAACTGTTTCAGAGCCAATCAATATTATTTTGCAAAGGATGGGACAGTTCAATTCATACCTGAAAATTGCAGGAACGGAATGACTGCGAATTTTGAATATAATAAAAAGCTTTATGAAGTGGAGGACTATATCATTCAGAAATATAATCCATATGTAATAGATTTATCAAAATATTTTATGGGTGATGAAAGGATTTGGGGGGATGATTTAAATGGAGCACATTTTGAGGAAAAGTTTTACCGGGAAACATTTAAGCAGATAAAAAGAATTATAGAAGGAAAGACGAAGGAGAAATATTTTGCAAATCCTAATTTCTTTTCCGATGCAGATATGTCTGCCTGGGAACGCTTTGATATAGAAAATGCATTGTGTATATTTCAGCATTTCTTAGATACGGATGATTTGCTTTGGATGAATATTTTGGATAAGCTTAATAAATTGGCTCCAAAGGATGAAAGGGTGCAGTACTATATGAAATGTTTGGGGGACAGCTTTGCGTAGCCGTATTATTTAGGCGGAACAGTACATTTGGCCAAGAATAAGGAGAAATGAAAAATGTAACAGTTCAGCCTGAATGTTGTGTTGAGAGGAGGACGCACGGGAGGGATT
>CAJUIM010000146.1 GCA_910586275.1 uncultured Lachnospiraceae bacterium
TTAAGTTTTCAGGGAACAATTGGAGAGCCTTTTGACCCCAGCATCATGTCATTCAGTTAAGGGGCGGGCATCTCTGTTTTATGTTCCGCTCCCGGAGTGGCGCCTCTGCAGGGACTGCCCGAATTTCCTACCCTTAAGCTTCGAAATAACGGCTGCCCGTCTCTTCGATCACCACCCTGCCCGCGGTAGCCTCCGTCAGCTTCCTGCAAAAATTTACCGTCTCCCCAAAAGGGACACACAGTTTCAGACGTACCGTATCCGTATACTCCGTCTCCGCCGCTTCCAGCCCCATCTGCGCCAGTATATATTGGATTTTCCCTATGCCGTTATAGTCCGTCCCGATCCGGTATTCCGTGCCGTACTGCATCATAGCCACCAAAGAAGCTTCCAGCCCGGCCTGTACGGCCTGTGTATACGCCCGTACCAGCCCTCCCGTGCCAAGAAGCGTCCCTCCGAAATAGCGGGTCACCACCACCGCCGCATTCCGCACGCCGGAAGCAAGCAGCGTCTCCAGCATGGGCTTCCCTGCCGTGCCGGCCGGCTCCCCGTCGTCGCTGCAGCGTGTCAGTTCTCCCCTCTCCCCAATCACGAACGCGGAACAGTTGTGCCTGGCATCCCAATATTTTTTCTTTATTGATTCTATAAAGGCCGCGGCCTCTTCTTCCGACGCGGCCGGAGACAATGTGGCAATGAAACGGGATTTTTTTTCCACAATCTCACCGCAGCCTCCCTGCTTCAAAATTTTATAAGGCAAAAATGCCTGTGACATCTCTTTCGGTTCCATATCTGCCCTTACCGTTCTTCCTTCTCGGATAAATGTCCGGAAAACAGCCGATTCCTTTCCGGATACTTCACATTTTATCATAAAGCGGAATAAAAAGGGAGCCAATTGTAAATAATTTCTTAATATAACGTAAGATTTTCATGAAAAAACTTTTTTTTCCATCCATACTTTGTTATAATCGTAATGTTAGTTGTGCTTATTATGCGCACTGCAAGGAGGACAATTCATGAACTACGGAAAAAAGGGTGTCTACAATAAACAGAAGGCACTCCATGCTAAATCTGCGAAGTGGGGAAAGAAATTGGCACTTACCTTTTTCAATGTCATGCTGGCCGGCATCGTGGCAGCCGGCGTTTTAGGGGCCAGCGTTGGTTTCGGCGTGTTCCGCGGCATTATTGACACCGCGCCGGAAATCGGCAATATCAACGTGCAGCCCAGTGGTTTTTCCACTTTTGTGTACGACATTGACGGAAACCAGACAGCAAAGCTGATTGCTGAAAATTCTAACCGCATACCGGTTACTATGGATATGATACCAGAAAATCTGGCTCATGCGTTCGTAGCCATAGAGGACGAACGTTTCTACGAGCATAACGGCATTGACATCAAAGGTATTATAAGAGCCGGGATAAAAGGCATCACCTCCGGACATTTTTCGGAGGGCGCCAGCACCATTACGCAGCAGTTACTGAAAAACAATGTATTCACCGATTGGACCAAGGAAGAACGCGGGCTCAACATGGACAAGATCGAACGTAAGATTCAGGAACAGTATCTTGCCTTGGAACTGGAAAAGACTTCCACAAAGGATGAAATTCTGCTGAATTATATGAATTCCATCAACCTTGGGCAGAATACGCTGGGTGTCCAGGCCGCATCCCAACGCTATTTCAACAAATCGGTAAGCGAACTGACCCTTTCCGAATGCGCGGTCATTGCCAGCATTACCCAGAACCCGTCCCGTTTCAATCCGATTACCCATCCGGAAAAAAATTCGGAACGGCGGGCAAAAGTATTAAACAATATGCTGGAGCAGGAATATATCACACAGGCAGAATACGACAGTGCCATGGCAGACGATGTTTATTCCCGTATCCAGACTACCAATGAAGAGGTTGAGGAAACTTCCATCAATACATACTTTGTGGATGCCTTGACCGACGATGTGCTGGAAGACCTGATTGCGGCAGGTTATAACGAAACTCAGGCATATACTTTACTCTATACCGGCGGGCTGAAAATTTATTCCACGCAGGACCCTTCCATTCAGGCTATCTGTGACGAGGTGTTCAGCAACGAAGAAAACTACCCGGCCAATGTAAAGTGGTATCTGAATTACGAACTGACCATTCAGAAGAAAAACGGGGATATGGAAAACCACAGCACCGAAATGTTCCGCAGCTTTTACCGGGAACAGGATCGGAATTTCGATCTCATCTATACCTCCAAAGAGGCCGCCGACGAAGCCATTGAGAATTACAAAGCAGCCATGCTGAAGACCGGAGATACGGTATTTATGGAGAAAGCCACCCTAACGCCCCAGCCGCAAGTTTCCATTGTTGTGGAAGATCAGAGCACGGGGGCCGTAGTCGCCATGGTAGGCGGACGCGGCGCGAAAGAAGGAAGCCGTACCCTGAACCGTGCCACGGATACCATGAGGCAGCCCGGCTCTACCTTTAAGGTCATTGCCGCCTATGCGCCGGCTTTGGATAATGCAGGGCTGACCCTTGCCACCGTGCAGAACGACGCCCCGTTCACCTATGCGGGCGGAAGGCCTGTGCGAAACTGGTATGGGGAAGCTTACCGCGGGCTATGCTCCCTTCGGCAGGGGATACAGGATTCCCTGAATATCGTGGCCGTTAAGACACTGACACAGATTACCCCTAGGCTGGGCTTCGATTATCTGCGTAACTTCGGCATTACCACCTTAGTGGAGTCCAAGGAAATCAACGGACAGATTTTCAGCGATATCCAGCAGTCCCTGGCCCTCGGCGGCATCACCGACGGAGTCACAAACGAGGAACTGAACGGAGCCTATGCAACGATAGCCAACAACGGGGTCTACATCAAGCCCAAATTATATAATACCGTAGTGGATCATGACGGCAATATAATCCTTGACAATACACAGCCGGAAACAAGACAGGTCATCAAAGAGACCACTGCTTTCCTGCTGACGGATGCCATGGTGGACGTTGTCACAAAAGGCACGGGCCGCTCCGTCAATTTCGGCGGCATGGCCATAGCGGGCAAAACGGGAACGACTTCCGATTATAACGACGTATGGTTCTCGGGCTTCACACCTTATTATACCGCCACTACCTGGACCGGCTTCGACAATAACGTAAAGCTTTCCGGAGACGAAAAGAACCTCGCCAAAAAACTATGGCGTGCGGTTATGTCCGGCATCCATGAGGAACTTCCGAATGAGCCGTTCACCGTTCCGGCCGGCATTGTCACTGCCACCGTATGCTCCAAGTCCGGCAAGATTCCGATACCGGGACTGTGTGACGGCACGCTCCACACGGAATACTTTGCCGACGGGGTGACCCCTGCGGAAACCTGTGACGTCCATTACCAAGGCGCAATCTGTCAATATTGCGGCCTGCCGGCAACGGAGTTCTGCCCGTTTAAGATCGACGGCGTTCTGGAACTGCTGCCTATCGAAGATGTATCGCTGCAGAGCGGTTCCTCCACTACTGCCCAGGTCACGAACCCGGACGGCACGGTCTCCACGGTCACCGTACCTGCCAACCAAACCAATTCCTGCCCGCATACCGCGGAATTTATGTCCACGCCGGGCTGGGAAGCTGCCGTTGAGCAGCAGCGCAATGAAATTATCCAGCGCGACATTGCGGCACAGCAGCAGGCAGCAATGGAGGCACAGGCCGCACAGCAGGCCGCGGAGGGTACACCCCCTCCCCCGCCGGAAGTTCCTGCCGAATAGCAATCATTGCCATGGCAATATGATAAAAACATTAATTAAGGCCCCCACTGCTTGCAGCGGGGGCCTTAACACATTCCCTCTCATAAATAATATAGAAGACTGTTATCAACATTCCTTAAGCTTCAGAACACCCAGATAAAGAGCGCCTTTAATGCCGGCTTCATCTCCCAGCAGCGGCTCTACAATATAATTCTCCATATCCTCCAGAATTTCCTCTTTGGCAATATAACCGTTCAGCAGTTCCTTCGTCTGTTTCCGCACCATGCCGTATAATTTCTTCTGATGCATGATTCCTCCGCCCAAAATAATCTTTTCCGGGGAATATACAAAAATATAATCGGCAATGGCCTGAGAAATATAATATGCTTCCATTTCCCATACTTCTTCCCTGTCCGCCAGTTCTATGGCTTTTTGTCCCCAGCGTTCTTCCACTGCCGGCCCTGCCGCCAGCCCTTCCGCACAATTGCTGTGATACGGACACCGCCCTTTATAGGTATCTTTTGGATGCCTGTTCAGCAGAACATGGCCGGCTTCCGGATGCATCAGTCCGTGAACCAATCTTTGATCAATATAGACTCCCACGCCGATTCCCGTACCTATAGTTATATAGATCGCATTGTCCAATCCCTTGGCCGCTCCCCAGACTGCCTCGCCCAGCACTGCCCCGTTCACATCCGTGTCAAAGCCAATAGGCACCTGCAGTTCCCTATTCATTGTCCCCGCCATATCGAAATTAATCCACGGAAGCTTTGCCGTCTGTCTGATATAGCCATATGTGGAAGATTTCCTGTTTAAGTCCACCGGCCCAAAACAGCCGATTCCCAATGCCTCAATATCCTTCCCCTTATAAAAATCAATAATCTCCGGCATAGTATCCTGCGGCGTGCCGGTAGGGATTATTTTCTTTTCCGTAATATTCCCCCATTCATCCCCGATTGCACAGACCATTTTCGTACCGCCGGCTTCCAAGCCCCCTATTCTCATCCGTTTTCCTCCTGACAGGCTATATGCCCTTGATTTCCCTGATTTTTCCTTCCAGTGCCTCCATGCCGTTCTTCGCATTCGCTATTGCCGTGCATTGTTCCGCAAATTCATTGTTTTCCTCATCCTTGAACCGTTCATAATACAAGCGTCCGATTTCCAGATAATTTTTCCTGATCACATCCTCACAGGCACTGATCTGATTCCTCAATCCGGCAATTTCCGCGATATCCTTTGCCTTGCTGGTCACTTCTTTGCCCTTCTCCGTAATGGTTTCTCCTACTTTTTCAAAAAAATCCATACTTTACACCTGCCTTTCTTTTCCTTATCCTATGCCGGCGACGCACTTTCTGCTTTCCTCCATATATGCCTGCGCATTGCGGCGGTTCGCCTCTATTTCCTGTCCGGTCACCTGACGCATAATTTTTCCCGGGCAGCCGATCACCAAAGATCCGTCCGGCACCAGCATACTCTGTGTGACCAATGCTCCTGCACCGATAATACAGTCTCTGCCTATCTTAGCGCCGTTCAGCACGATTGCACCCATGCCCACCAGTGAATTGCTGCCTATGCTGCAGCCGTGAATAACGGCACTGTGCCCCACCGTCACCCCGCTGCCAATGGTGACGGGAAAGCCCTTATCCACATGCACTACCGCATTATCCTGAATATTGCTCCCTTCCCCTATCACAATCTTCTCCCTGTCCGCCCGCACCGTGGCATGGTACCATATACTGCTTTCTGCCCCCACCTTCACGTCGCCAAGAACAATAGCGCCTTCCGCTATATATGCACTCTCATGAATCTCCATTTTCCCGCCTGCCCTTTACCGTTTCTTTCCCTGCTACTCATTATAAGCGAATCTTATGCGGATTACAATACAGAACATAGAAATCAATATTTTTATCCAAAAAGGAAGTTTTCGACTATGGCTGCACTTTGCAGGATTTATCTGATTGGCAGACGCGCCGCAGAGCCGAAACAAAGGATTGAAGCAGCCCCAAATACCCATACTCTGCCGATCCAAGGCATCCTCCCTACTAACAATCCGAACGAATAATCCGCTTCCTGCTCCACTTCCCCGTCAGATACCACAAAAAAGAAATGACATAATTAACAATCCATCCCATAGGAACCGCATACCACACTGCCTCCACTCCCCATATGGATGCAAACCGGAAAGAAACAAATACACGGATGCCTAAGTTAATCAGATTCGACAACGTGAAAACCCCCACGTCGCCGGCTCCCCTAAGCACACCGTCTGTAATGGCTTTCATTCCGATAAAAACAAAGAAAAACCTCATAAACTCCAGATAAGAATCGCCTGTGGCAAAGGATGCCGCCCCGCTCCCTTCCTCTATAAAAGCCGCTATAATCTGCCTGTGGAACACACTCAGAACCGCAAAAGTAAAAAGCCCGAAGCCAAACACTATGCCATATGCAGACCGATAGCCTTTTTTCACCCGTTCGGCACTCCCCGCCCCTAAATTCTGTGCCGTAAAAGTAGATACCGCATTGCCCGTGGCAATCATAGGAACTATACAGATAGATTCAATCCGGATGCCTGATGTATAGCCTGCCAGCACGGAAGAACCAAAGCCGTTTACTACTGACTGTACCAACAGCATGCCAATGGATACGATGGACTGCTGTATAATCGAAGGAATCGCGATTTTCACCATGCCGCCCAGCATCTTCGCGCTGTAATAGACCACTTCTCCTTTTTCTTTCCGCTCCCCGTAACCTCTTAATGCTTTTATTAAAAGCAGGAAAGAAATAACTGCCGAAAGCCCCTGCGCCATCACGGTCGCCACCGCCACCCCGGCCACTCCCATATGAAAAGCCAGTACCATAAGGAAATCCAGCCCCACATTCAGGACCGAAGAAAAAATAAGCAGATACAAAGGCGTCTTGGAATTCCCCAAAGCATTGAATACCGAAGACAGAATATTATACATAAACAGAAACGGCAATCCAACAAAATATATGCGCAGATACAGCACGGCATCCGGCAGGATATTCTGCGGAGTCCGCAACGCCGTCAGAATCCGCCCGCACATAAAGAACCCGAAAATTCCCAATATAACGCTTACTGCCGCAAAGGTCAGCAGTGCCGTAAAAACGGATGTCTTCATCCGGTCATATTCCTTGGCGCCTAAATATTGGGAAGTTATCACGGAAGCCCCTATCCCGCCTCCTATGGCTATCATGATGAAAACAGTCGTCAAGGAATAGGAAGCCCCCACTGCCGCCAATGCATCTTCACCCACGCACTGCCCTACAATCACCGAGTCTGCCATATTATAGAACTGCTGAAACAAATTCCCCAAAATCATCGGAAGTGCAAAGAAAAATAAGGACTTTCCCGGCGAGTCCTTAAGCATGTTGTATTTTTTCATTTTTATCTCCACCCGTGCGCTGCGGCACGCACTTGAACCGTTCACTGAATACGCATTTTTATTCAGCCCTATCCCCCTCCGCTTTATGGATAACCGTCTATATCCGCCGGACAGCTTTCCTCCGCCCTGCCGGATTCCGCTCCATATCCCCAAGGCAGGAAGAACAATCAGCACTGCGCCCATTCCTGCTGCAAAACAATATCCTTCCAACCCCATATTTTTCTCCCTATCGCCCGGCCTCCACGGCCTGCTGCCCTATACTGCCGTTCCACCCAATCCGGAACAATACTATTTTAGGCATAAGAAGAAAAAATATACACTTTCCTTTTTGTCCCTGATTTCCATATTATAACACTGTTTTTTTGTTTTTTCAATTGCCTTATTGACATTGCCTTATTGACATGTAACAGTTCAGCCTGAATGTTGTGTTGAGAGGCGGACGCACGGGAGGGAT
>CAJUIM010000147.1 GCA_910586275.1 uncultured Lachnospiraceae bacterium
CCAAACAAAAAACCGAGAACGGTTTTCCCCACGGCAATGTACCAATCTCCATATTCGATAATGTATGTGAGCATAATTGTCCCATCCAGCAATCCCTGGTCCGAGCCTTTCGGCACGCCCGGAACGCCAAATACATAAGCCATAACACAGACAGACGCAATCGGGACTGCCAGCATGACGCCCCCGGACAATGCAACACTGCATATACGGATTCCTCCAAAACGTACCGGACTCATCCTTGAAAAAATCATACGGTAATACCCACTCTGATATTCTTCACAAAAACGAGTGGCATAAGCCAGCACAGGAAAAACAGCCGCAAATGGACCAAATCCCGAAGCCCCAAACACATTGAACAAAATATAATAACTGCTCCGTATACGTTCCGGCGGCGTCCCCATTATTACCGCAGCCGTCAAAAGTGCTGCCACTGCAGCCATCCCGGCAAAAAATCCAACATTCAGGAAACTTCTTTTCATATCCTGCAAAATAAATCCATTCATTTCATTCCGCCTTTATCAATTCTCCCGTCACGGCATCCAGATAAATATTCCACGCCGCACCTTTCTCAACCGCTTCCTGCCACGCTTTATCATCGGACTCCAATGCCTCCTGCATCTCATGCAATGGAATGCAGATATGCCATGCCGGTGTCAGGATCAGTTCCGATTCCCGAAGCGTGGGATAATATACAAGTTCTGCCTGCGTCAGTTTTACCTTGGAACTTCCGCAGAAAGCATTATTCTCCAAATATTTTTCCAAAATATCTGTCACTTGTGAAAACGTCAAAATTTTCCCGTTTTCGGACCGCTCCGTAATGTTACCGCAATAGTTATCCAAACTCATCGCTGCTATGCCATCTTCTGTAATCCATGCCGATCCTCTCGGCTGAACCTCCCCAAGTTCAATCTGCCCAAACTCTGATGCCACTCCAATCGTTTCGTAAGAAGGAGTAAATACCAGTTCATAAAATGCGGCTCCGTCAAGTTCATAATAAAAAATACCGGAAATATGCACTTCCATAATGTCCAATACCGCCAGCTTCTCCAGAAGAATATCCTTCATACGCGAAACGGAAAATTTTAGGGAAATACCCTCATTGTTTCCGGCAACATCAATTTCCGGTGCCTTTTTATAAATCGCATCACAACTCTTCTTCAGCATTCCGTCCACATAGCTTACAGATGTATTTCCTCTAAAAGATGCCTCCTTCTGCCCATCTGATAAAATCAGCAAAGAATCATCGCCGAAATTCAGCCATTCAACCGGCTTATCATCTTCATTCATTTCCCTTAACTCTTTTTCCGCCTGCGCAAGATATTCCGCAGTAATGTCCTGCACATTTGCGTCTTCGCCGTCCAACAGTTTCTTCAGCTTTTCCGCAGCCCAATCGTCCCGTTCCCGCAAAGTCAGCGTTGAAACTATCTCTGGCACGGCAGGAACTTCGGCACAAATCCAGATACCGTTTTCCTCCGTCCCCACCAGCACGTCGCAGCTTCCGCCTTGCTTTGCTCCGTCCGTTTCTGCCGTATTTCCGTCAGGCTCCTCTGCCACAATATTCTCCACTTCGCCTTCCAAAGAACTTTTTGCATGATAAACATCGCTATCCGCAGATGCTTCCGGTGCTTTCCGGCATCCCGTCAAGACACATATCCCTAATGTTCCTGCCATTAGTACGCTTATAAATCTTTTCTCCATTGCATGCCTCCTATAAATTCCCTATATGGACTATGATATGGATTATACACTTCTTCATCTGCATTTTCTTATTCTGTCGAAATTGTACCATATTTTTTCCGAAATTGACCCAAAAGAACCTTTATGAAAAAGCTGCCATGAACATATGACAGCTCTCTCAATATTTATAGGTTTTTCATATACAGCATAATCTCTGTTTCCATATAGTTGTCTTTACAATGCATTTCCATATCGCCATGATATTTTTCCACAATCCTCTGAACATTTATAAGCCCTATGCCATGCCCTGCAAAAGACTTCTCTGACAGTCTGGATATTTCGCATACACCTTCGGGAATCCCCATGCAGCTATTTACCATATAAAGAAACAAAATACCATTCTCCATCCGAATACTTAATTTCAGAAACCGCTCGTCTGTCTGAATCGATGCCGCGATCGCATTGTCCAAAAGATTTCCAACAATTATATTGAAATCAAAAGAATAAAGATTCATCTTCTCCGGAAGCACAATGTCCGTTTCCACCTTTTTTAATTCTTCTTTTGCCCTTTGCAGCTTAAAATTAAGCAGACTGTCCAAAGCTTCATTCCCCGTATAAATATGTTCTGACGGATTCTTCATAAATTCCTGCATGGAATCAAGATATTCTATCACTTTTTCCGGTTTTGAGTTCTTCGTCAATCCCTCAAGTGCCAGCACATGGTTTTTCATATCATGCCTTAATGCCCTGATACGGCTCTGCGACTCTTTCATAATCTCAAACTGGTTCTGATAAGCAATCGTCTGCTGTTTATAAATATCCTGTTCCCTTAGCTGTACATAATTTTTCAGCAAAATATGATACAAATAAAACACACATAGATTAAGTACCAAAACCGCAACACACACAAATACCGTTGTCAATCTGTCAGTACTTCCATACACCAGCCCCCGGAATACCATCACGCTTAGCATGGGAATTGCAGACAGCAAAAACATCTGCTTTTTATCAAGCGTTTTTTCCCTGCTTTCTTTCGGATCGGGAATATGGCAGACAACCACCACGCAAATCAGCAGGAGCAAGGCGGAAAGCGCACTCTGCTGCATTCTGATCATCTCTGAACCGGCAAAAGATACAGCCGCCCCGCTGCCCGTATCCATGCAGAAAAAGACCATGGAAATCCATATTTTTTTCTCCCATGCCCCACGGTAAAAACACGCCACGCCAACGGTGCCCGCCAAATTACACATTTCATAGAAAAATGATACATGAAATATAAGATAGGCGGCTGTTGTCAGCAGATAGTATCCCACAAAAACGATTTTCCATGTCAGCCTGTCCTTATCCCCTGCGGGCAGAAAAGTATCCAAGACCTTTTTCAATAACGCCGTATGAAAAATACCCACTATCAAAACCACTATCAATTCATATCCTATTTTATAATACATTGTACATTTTTTCCTTCAAATATTGTTTGATTTTTGCCCTGACTTCTTTCCTGTATGGTTTACTGACACTCAGGACATCGCCATTCATCATTTTTATGCTTTCGTAGGAATACTCGCTCACATATTCCTGATGTATCACATAGGACTGATGTATCATCAGAAAGCCTGCCGGAAGCTGCTCCATGACATTTTTCAGCTTCCCATAAAATTCCTCCTGTCCATCCTTTTTTATTATCAAAACCTTTTTATCCATGCTCATGAAATATAATATTTCCTTTACCGAAACACGAAAAATCCGGCTTCCTCTTTGATATTCAAAGCAGCTTTCCGCATACTTTTTCCTTTTCATGCTTCTTTCAAGCACTTCTTTTAGCCGTACAGCGGAAATTGGCTTTACAAGAAATTCCAATGGCTGCACTTTGAAAAGTTCCATGGCATAACCCTGTTTTGAGGAAATATAGACAATATGGGTATCTGTATCCTCCATCTCGTCACGGATAAAAGTTCCTATTTCAATGCCATTTTTCTGCAGCAATTCAATATCAAGAAAAATGATATCCAATTCAGCCCCTTTTTTTAAATCACACTCCAAACTCTCCCCACTATACCATACCTCTATTTCAAATTTTGTTAAGAGTTCTGCCGAAAGCCTTTGAATCTGAGCCTCCAGCAAAGAACACAAAATTTTATCGTCATCACATATTCCTACTCTGTACATATTAGCCTTGCTCCCTTAATCAATATCGTTTCCATTGTACTTTACCTTTCATCTGTTAGCAAGGGTTGACACTATAAAAACAATTCTGCTCACTGCTCCAGATGAATTTCCTTTGAAATGACAGCCCTGTCTGCAGCACTGCTGTTCATTCCTTCCTGTTCCGTCAAAGACCAGTCGTCAAGATTGTCAAAAATAAATATATACAATGTTTTTATCTCTTTCCCCTGAACAGCAAATCCGGCTCTGCCTGCCATTTCCATATCTGCGTAAAGCATTTCCCCATCCTGATTAAAGCAAATAGTATAGCATGGTTCATAAGACCACCCAAGAAGCGCATACATCTCTTCATCCGTCAGATCGGGATCTTTTGAAAGCAGTTTTTCCTTCCTGTCGTCTGTCAGTTCTCTCTGCTCTCCCGGTGTTGTTGCATGGACAATTACCTGATACGGCGATACCACTACATCTTCAAGCGTAATATTTCCTTTTTTCTCACCCACTTCAATTGTTTTTACATCTGTTGCGTTTACTTCAAACGGAATCGCAATATTCCAGATACCATCCGTCCAGTGAGATGCCGATATTTCCTCGCCGTCAAGCATCCTGTCATCATCATAGCCAAGACCGCTTATATTTAAGTTCAGTTCGCCGCTGCCTGTATACTTCTCCTCAAGATTTATCTTCATCATACCTGCGAATGTATGGCTGTCGATTACCTCTCCATCAAATGTATTTTCGAGCCATTCAGGTGAACTTCCATCCACACTCCATGTCCCGCCTATATAAAATCCTGCGGCTGTCCGGTTATCTGCAACATTTCTGCCTGTATAATGTTCTGGAATATGAGTAAAATCCGCATCTTCTGATTCAATATTTACGGTAAGGAATATAGAATATCCGTCACAATAAGTTTCTGATGCCGTCAGTGTGATGCCTTTATCAGATACGGTATAATCCGAGGTATCCAGATTCCCAACAGAATCCTCAGTGGTCAGGACAGTTTTCTTATCCGAATAATCTCCGGAATATGTAGCATCATCCTCAACCTTCTCAAAAATCTTTCCGATCAACGGAATCTTTGCTGCAAGCACCGGATTAAAGTATCCCAGTCCGCAGATTCCAATAACCGCCGCAGCCACTACAGCAGCCGCACCTTTTCCTATTTTGACAATTTTCTTCATTTTACCCTTCCTCCTTCTATGTATCCGAATTTCTCTGTCACTTATTTCAGGAGCAAGGGCTTGCTTTAAGATTTGATCCAATTTTTCATCTGTCATATCCTATCGCCTCCAATTTTTCCTTTAACTGTTTCTTTGCTTTCCGCATCCGGCTTTTGACGGTTCCTTCCGGCAGTCCAAGAATGTCAGCTACCTCATTTATCTGCATATCTGCTGAATAATACAGATAGATTGGCATGCTGTACTTCTCCGGCAGAGTCTGAACCAATCGCTGAATCATATCTGTCTCATCTTGCCTTAATACAATATGTTCCGGGGAAGCTTCATCATTATCGTGATCAGAAAACTCATATCCCTCATCAGACATCCCTTCCATACTGTCAATCGGAACCAACCTCATCCTATTTGCATATTTTTTCTTTTTATTTTTCCAAAGATAAATGGAAGTGGATAAAGCGTAACTCTTTGTATTCTGCATAGAGTCCAGTCTTTTCTTTTTCTCCAGCAGTTTGAGCATAGTGTCCTGATACAGTTCGTCCCCATTTTCCGCATCTCCGGCTGTCATCCGGCAAAACCGCAGAATATCTTTTCCAAACTTCAGGACAAACTGCTCGAATTCGTCATTGTTCATAGCAGCCATCCTCCTTCTTCTTTCAAGTCGACTTCCAAAGATTTGCCCCTGCAAAGATATATTGTAACGATGCCGGAAAAAAGTTTTCAGATTCTGAAATAATTCTACCTTATGGAAGAATGTTTGCTTATGATGTTCCGATTAGTGTTCATGGAACCGATAAAGTGAACGATATTAGAAGATACTTTTCAGATGATAACCGGACAGTCTGACTATACAATTATTGATATCCAGTTAAACAGAAATGTAACAGACAGTGACGTTAATACCATTCGTCAAATGGCGGGAACGGATGTCATTTTCTCTGAGGAACATATGGGAGTCGACCCTTGGGTTCTTTGTAAGTCATTGATTTGCCTTTGAAAAAGGGCAGCGTTTTCCAATACATTGATTATTTCCCTGCGAATAATTGCACACCATTTCAGGCCTTTCCATTTTTATGCCGAAGTGTTCATCCACAAAGTCAACCGCCGCTAATATTGACAGAAACGAATCTCTTTTGCAGCACCGCGGCCCGCCAATTTCCCCAATCCTGCCGAGTGCTGCTGCTGTCATCTGATGAGATAATGCGAAAGGTTCCTTTGCAAGGGGTGTGGACTTCGATATGATGGAAACGAACATACCTGAACTTATTCCCGCTCCGCAGGTCCCCCAGAACCCGCAGGCACCGCCGGGAACACTTTTCCCACGGTTCATCATCTCAATCAGCGCACTGGGAAGGTCAATATCCCCTCCTGCATTTTTATAAGCTGTCAGGAGTGCGGCACCTACCATGACATGGTGTTCCGGCCCGTGCATATGACAGAATGGCTGGAGCATCAGTTTATCAATTATGCCTATGGGGTTTTTGGACGTTTCCCCAAGGCACAACCTAATTATAATATCCATTCCTTTTGTATGGCATTCATTACAAACATAATGTCCATTCGTGCATCTGGTCTTGCTGTTTTCCTTTTTATGGCAGATTCCACACTCCATGGGTTCATCTTTTTCTAAATACTCCAAGGGAGCATTGCAGATCAAACATTCTTCTTTCATCTGGCACACCTCTGCTATTACTAATCTTTCGGCAATTCTTACAGCCTTTCCCCATATCACTCACTCCTTTGAATCTGTCTTAAATAAAGTATACGGGAAGCTGTCCTCAAAATCAAATACTACTTCCTCCAAGCCTGTATCAAAGTCTTTATTGATTTCCTTCCTTACAGCCGCCGTGGAAATCCCGGCTATCATCCCGCTGCCTGCATCCGCAAGCAGAAAAGCAGTAAAAAGTGCCACAGATACTACCAACCGCAGCTTAAAAGAGGAAAAGGAGCCTTCTGCCGCATTTCCCCCGTTTTCCTCCAATGCATACAGTTCTCCGTCCCGTCCTCCCTTTCCCAAATCGTGGTACCCCCTGCTATAGAGCGGAAATTCCTCCTCCTTGCCCGATATTCCATACAGCATCCGCTCCCTGCTCCTCATCCGCATCCTATTATCCATGTTTTCTGCCCGTATCCTCTGCACCAACTGAATCTTCTGATCCGTCGAAAATTTTCCCATACGACCCAACCCCGTCCATATCTTAACATAAAATATGCCTGAACGCCGCACTTTATGCCCAATATCATTAACTTAAGCCGCAGCCCCTTCTTTGGCACAAATCTCCCGTAATATTATTAAGGACAGAAAATCTTTAAGATTTTCTGCCCTGTGATGCCCTGCTTTTAAATGATATGATATTCCACATAAAGTTCCTGACGATATTCTTTATCCTGTGATACTTTGATAACGTCTGATAAACGGCCATCTTCACTTAAAAGTCTTATTAGTTTTGCCAACATTTCCTCACCTTTTTTCACATTCTCCTGATCTCTCATCAACAATGTCATATACTCATGCCTCCATTC
>CAJUIM010000148.1 GCA_910586275.1 uncultured Lachnospiraceae bacterium
TCTGCTTAGAAACCTCCAGCCGAAAAAAGCGCACGGAAAACCGGGACAGGCAGTTCCGCTGCTGCCGGCCGCTAAAAAAACTCGCGCACGGGCGTCCGCCTCCCAACATTACATTCAGGCTGAACTGTTACCCTGTTACCCTTTTTCTGTCAAATATCCCGTCAGCCTATTGAAAAATCCGGGAAGTGCTAGTAAAATATAGGACGGTAAAGAAATCTGGATTCTTTTGGAACGATGTAAGGAGCATAAACCGTCTCCGGCGGTTCGTGCAGGAAGGGAGACTGGCGGGGATGCGGGAGATGGAATTTAAAATGGAACGGCAGGGACTGCTGCAAGTGGGGGATCATATTACCGTGACGGAGGGCGTGCTTCCAAGCAACTACTATTACATTATAGATCCGTCCCTCGCCATGTCGGGAAATTATCCTTTCCGGGAGAGGCTGTCGGCCAGGGAGGGCGTGGTAGCCAGAATAGTGGAGAATGAACGGGGTTTTTATGTTCTTGCACAGTTTGAGGAATCATAAGATGATTTATGGCAGTATAGGATGAAGAAAGGTGAGGAGAAAGCAGATGGCAAGAAGAGTATCAACAAGTAAAGCACCGGCAGCAATCGGACCATATTCACAGGCAGTCATTGCAGGATCTACATTGTATGCGTCAGGACAGATTCCGCTGGACCCGGCTACCGGAGAAATCAAGGGCAGCGATATTTCGGAACAGACAAGGCAGGTAATGAGAAATGTGGGGGCTATTCTGACAGAAGCAGGATATTCCTATAATGATGTGGTAAAGACGACTTGTTTTCTGGCCGATATGAAAGACTTTGCGGAATTCAACAGCGTGTATGAGAAATATTTCACGGATAAGGATAAACCGGCAAGGAGCTGCGTGGCAGTCAAGGAACTTCCGAAGAACGTGCTCTGTGAAGTGGAAGTGATTGCATGCCATGGATAATGTGATTTTGATCGGTATGCCGGGGGCAGGGAAAAGTACGGTAGGCGTGGTGCTTGCCAAGCGGCTGGGATACCGTTTTGTAGATTCCGATTTGGTGATGCAGGAGCATGAGGGCATGCTCCTGCACCGGATTATGGAAGAAAAGGGACTGGAAGGGTTTCTGAAAACGGAAAATGATGTCAATGCGTCTTTACAGGCAGAAAAAAGTGTGATTGCAACCGGCGGCAGCGTGATATACGGCAGCCAAGCTATGGCGCATCTGAAAAGCATCGGGACGGTTGTGTATCTGAAGCTGGCCTGTGCATCGGTGAAGGAGCGTCTTGGTGATTTGAGGGAGCGGGGAGTTGCGCTGCGGGACGGACAGACTTTGGAGAGCCTATACAGAGAGAGAATTCCGTATTATGAGAAATATGCGGATTATGTGGTGGACTGTGACGATAAAATGATAAAGGATATCGCAGCAGAGATTGCGGATATCGTAGGGAGAAACGGAGAATGATGAGGAAAAACACAATTGTCAGCAGCCTGCTTTTGTTTTTGGCGGCATGTATCTGGGGAGTTGCTTTTGTGGCGCAGAGTATCGGGATGGATTATATGGGACCGTTTACCTTTAACGGCGCAAGGTTTCTCATCGGCGGAACGGTACTTCTGCCGATTATTTTTATGCGCAGACGGCAGAAAGTCCGTATATCCGGCATGGCGCTGAAAGGCGGGATCTGCTGTGGGCTGGCAATTTGTGCGGCTTCTCTTTTCCAGCAGACAGGAATTCAATATACTACGGTAGGAAAGGCCGGATTCATTACAACTTTATATATTATTCTGGTGCCTCTGTCGGGGCTGTTTCTGGGCAGGAAGGTAGCCGGGCGGGTGTGGGCCGCTGCGGCTGCCGCAGCTGTGGGCATGTATCTGCTATGCATTACGGAAGGGTTTTCGGTTGGGAAGGGAGATGCGTTTGTCTTTATATGTGCGGTGCTTTTTACCGTCCATATTCTTGTCATTGATTATTTTTCCCCAAAAGCGGACGGCGTGGCAATCTCCTGCATTCAGTTTTATACGGCGGGGATTCTCTGCACCATAGGGGCGTTTCTTGTGGAGAAGCCCTCCTGGGAACAATTGGCGCAGGGGATAGTTCCCGTGCTGTATGCCGGCGTGATGTCCTGCGGGGTGGCATATACGCTGCAGATTATCGGGCAGAAGGAATTGGAGCCTTCGGTGGCATCGCTGATTCTCAGTATGGAATCGGTGGTGTCGGTTCTGGCCGGCTGGCTGATTCTGGGGCAGGCTCTTACGGCGAGGGAATTGGAAGGATGTGCCATTGTATTTGCGGCAGTTATTTTTGTGCAGTTACGTTCTGCGGGTACGGAGGACAATAAGAAAGGGGCTGAATAAATATGTATATTCAGCGGCTGATTGGGCGCGCTGCAACGCGCAGATAGGGAAGAATATGAAAATCGGAGTGCTTGGTACGGGCGGAATAGTGAAAACGGTAGTTCCGACTTTAAAGAAAATGGAAAATATGGATTGTTATGCGGTGGCATCCCGCGCTTTGGAACGGGCGCAGCAGTTTGCGGCAGAGTATGGATTTGAAAAGAGTTACGGCAGCTATGAGGAACTGGCGGCCGACCCGGAAGTGGGGCTGGTTTATATTGCGACGCCTCATTCCTGTCATTATGAAAATATGAAGCTGTGCATTTCGCATAAGAAGCCTGTCTTATGCGAGAAAGCGTTTACCATGAACAGTGCCCAGGCAAGGGAAATAAAGGAATTGGCGGAAAAAGAAGGGGTCTTTGTGGCAGAGGCCATTTGGACAAGATATATGCCTTCCCGCAGAATCATTCAGGAAACATTGGAGAGCGGGATGATCGGAAAGGTATCGGTCCTGACGGCAAATCTGTCCTATGCCATAAGCGGGAATCTGCGGATTGTGGATCCCGGACTGGCGGGAGGAGCCTTATTGGACGTGGGGGTATATGGACTGAATTTTGCAATGATGCATTTCGGGACAGAGATTGAAAGAATAGAGTCATCGGTGCAGTTTACCGATACCGGAGTGGACGGAACGGAGAGCATTACTTTGTTTTACAGAAACGGAAGAATGGCCGTCCTTACCCACGGCATATACGGCAGGTCGGACCGCAAGGGGATTTTCTATGGGGATAAGGGCTATATGGTGGTGGAAAACATTAATAATCCCCAAAGCATTTCTGTCTATGATACCCGGGACCGGCTGGTGAAACGTCTGGATGTGCCCGGTCAGATCAGCGGGTACGAGTATGAATTCCTGGAATGCGCGGAAGGTGTGGAAAAGGGCAGGAAAGAGAGTGTTTCCATGCCTTTGGCAGACAGTATCTTTGTTATGGAAACCATGGATTCTATCCGGAAGGAGTGGGGGCTTGTGTACCCGCAGGAACGGGCCTGAGGCAGGAGAAGCAGTCATGGAAGGGGCGGAAAAGACGATTCATAGGATAGCAGTCTTGTCGGGCGTAGAACGTGAATTTGTGGAACAGGTCTGCAGAATTTATGTGACACACCCGGGCGTGGATGCGGAAGGAATTGTAAATAAGATGGAAGTAAGGGCAATGTCCGAGCGCGGGTGGCGGAATTAGGGCATGATTTCTGGAAAAGAAAGTGTTAAAATGAATGAGGAAAGGAGTTGGAAATATATGCTTAAGACGCTGGGAGCGCAGATTAAGGAATTTAAAACGCCGAGCATCATCACCCCGCTGTGCATGATGCTGGAAGTGGTAATGGAGATGATTATACCGTTGATGATGGCCTCCATTGTGGACGGCGGTGTTGGCAAGGGGGATATGTCACATATTTACCTGATGGGAGGATGCATGGTATTGGCGGCATTGGTATCGCTGTCTGCCGGTTTTGCCGGAGGGTATTTTGGGGCAAAGGCCTCCACGGGATTTGCCCGGAACCTGCGGGATGCCATGTTTGCCAATATACAGAGTTTTTCTTTTGCCAATATTGATAAATACAGTACCGCGGGGCTGGTGACCCGGCTGACTACGGATGTGACCAATATTCAGAATGCCTATCAGATGATTCTGCGGATGTGTATCCGGGCACCTTTTTCGCTAATCTGTGCAATGGCTATGTCATTCTTCATAAGCCCCAAGGTGGCGACGGTTTATTTGGTGGCGGTGTTTATTCTGGGGGGCTGCCTGATGCTGATTGTCACACGGACAATGAAGACATTCCGCAGCATTTTCGAAAAATACGATGCATTGAATGCCAGCGTGCAGGAGAATGTATCTGCCATCCGGGTGGTAAAGGCTTATGTGCGGGAAGAACATGAGGTAGAGAAGTTCAAGGCGGCCAGCCGGAATGTGTACCGTCTGTTTATAAAGGCAGAAAATATATTGGCTCTGAACAGCCCGCTGATGCAGATTACCATATACACATGCATTCTATGCATCAGTTATATAGGGGCTAAGATGATTGTGGCGGAAAGCATGACCACAGGCGATCTTATGAGCCTGCTGACTTATTGCATGAATATTTTGATGAGCCTGATGATGGTGTCCATGATTTTCGTTATGGTGACTATGAGTATGGCCAGTGCGGAACGAATCTGTGAAGTCATTAACGAAAAGAGTAGCCTGACCAATCCGGAGAAGCCGGTATATGAAGTGACGGACGGAAGCATCCGGTTTGACCATGTGTTTTTTAAATATAATGAGGAAAGTGAAGAACCGGTACTTTCCGATATTCATCTGGAAATAGGTTCCGGGGAGACCATTGGCATACTGGGCGGTACGGGCAGCGCGAAAACCAGTTTGGTGAATCTGATCAGCAGGCTGTATGATGTGAGCCAGGGGAGCATACAGGTAGGCGGCCTGGATGTGCGTGGGTATGATATCGAGACACTGCGCAATGAAGTGTCCGTGGTGCTTCAGAAAAACGTGCTTTTTTCGGGGACCATATTGGATAACCTCAGATGGGGGGATGCACAGGCTACGGAAGAAGAATGCAAAAGAGCCTGCCGTCTGGCCTGCGCGGATGAATTTATCGAAAAAATGCCGGACGGCTACCATACTTATATAGAGCAGGGAGGAGCCAATGTGTCGGGCGGGCAGAAGCAGAGGCTCTGCATTGCCAGGGCATTGCTGAAAAAGCCGAAGATACTTATTCTGGACGACAGCACCAGTGCGGTGGATACGGCGACGGATGCCAAAATACGGAAGGCATTTGCCAAGGAAATTCCGGGGACTACGAAGATTATCATTGCCCAGCGTATCTCCAGCATTGAACATGCGGACAAGGTCATTGTGATGGAGAACGGGAAAGTGGATGCTTTTGACACACCGGAGAATCTGCGCCGGGAGAATGTGATTTACCGTGAGGTCTACGAGCAGCAAATGGCCGGAGGCGGGGACTTTGACGAGAAAGGAGAAATGTAGGATGCCGGGACCACAGAGAGGAGTAAAACCAAAATTGCAGGATCCGATGGGATTGTTTAAGCGAATGATGAAATTTGTGCTGAAGGATTATTGGGCGGCTGCAATTGTGGTATTGATCTGTATTGTTGTCACTGTCCTTGCCAGCGTGCAGGGCACCATGTTTACAAAGACGTTAATTGACGATTATATCATGCCGCTGATTGGTCAGGAGCACCCGGATTTTTCAGGGCTGACGGCAGCCATTACGAGAGTGGCCTGTTTCTATGGGGTGGGGGTTGTGGCAGCTTATGCACAGGCCAGAATTATGGCGCTGATTACCCAGGGCATGATGCGCAATTTCCGGGATGCCATGTTTATGCATATGGAAAGCCTGCCCATCAGCTATTTTGACAGGCATCCTCACGGGGACATTATGTCACTGTATACCAATGACATTGATACGCTTCGTCAGATGATCAGCCAGTCCATCCCTCAGCTGATCAACAGTGCCATTACGATTGTGAGCGTGTTTATCAGCATGGTGATGCTGAGCATCCCGCTGACGGCAATCACTCTTTTTATGGTGGCCGTGATGCTGCTTGTCACCGGCAAGGTGGCAGGGCTGTCCGGCAGCAATTTTGTGGGACAGCAGCGGGCGTTGGGCAATCTGAACGGCTACATTGAGGAAATGATGAACGGGCAGAAGGTAGTGAAGGTTTTCTGCAGGGAAGAAGCCACTTTGGAAGAGTTCCGCAAGAGGAATGACGAACTGTTTGAGAATGCAAACCTTGCCAACCGATATGCCAATGTAATGGGACCGATCAACGGGAATCTGGGAAATATGAGTTATGTGCTCTGCGCCATGGTAGGGGGCGCGTTGGCACTCAATGGGTGGACCGGACTGACGGTGGGGAAACTGGCCAGCTTCCTGACGTTTAACCGAAGCTTTAACATGCCCATTAATCAGGTCAGCATGCAGTTCAACAGTATTATTATGGCTCTTGCCGGAGCGGAGCGGGTATTTAAGCTGCTGGACGAAGAGCCGGAGAAGGATGAGGGGTATGTGACGTTGGTAAATGCCCGGAAGACAGACGGGAAGCTGGAAGAAACCGGGGAGCATACCGGCATATGGGCGTGGAAGCATCCTCATAAGGCGGAAGGGACGGTTACTTACACGGAACTGAAGGGCGATGTGGTATTTGACGGCGTGGATTTCGGGTATGTGCCGGAGAAAATAGTGCTTCATGATGTGAAGCTGTATGCTACGCCGGGGCAGAAGATTGCTTTTGTCGGCTCTACCGGGGCAGGGAAGACGACCATAACCAACTTAATCAATCGTTTTTATGATATTCAAGATGGAAAAATACGGTATGACGGCATTAACATCAATAAGATAAAGAAAGCGGACTTGCGGCGTTCCCTCGGCATAGTGCTGCAGGACACCCATCTGTTTACAGGGACGGTGATGGATAATATCCGTTATGGGAAGCTGGATGCCACGGAACAGGAGGTTTATGCGGCAGCGCAGCTGGCCAATGCCCATAGCTTTATTTCCCGGCTGCCCAGAGGGTACTATACGGTACTGACCGGGGACGGCAGCAATCTCAGCCAGGGGCAGCGGCAGCTGCTTGCCATTGCCAGGGCGGCAATCGCCGACCCGCCGGTACTGATTTTGGATGAGGCTACTTCCTCCATTGATACGCGCACGGAGAAAATCGTGCAGGACGGCATGGACCGGCTGATGGCCGGGCGGACCACATTTGTCATTGCCCACCGGCTCTCCACGGTACGCAACAGTGACTGCATTATGGTACTGGAGCAGGGGCGTGTGATCGAAAGGGGTACCCATGACGAATTGATTGAGCAGGAAGGCAAGTACTATCAGCTGTATACGGGCGGGGCGGTGGCACAGTAGAGCCTACCACGGAAATCAATTTTCGGCTTTATGCCTGCGCCGGCATTTCCGTTCAGAGCATCGGCAGGAACAGTCCGCTCCGTATGGCAGTCTCCCGGCATGGCGCTCCCTTCCGTCCGGCGGCTGCGGTGTATTGTGTTTTCAGTCCGGCATAAAAAATGGGGATTTCTAACTGTTTTTTCCGGCAG
>CAJUIM010000149.1 GCA_910586275.1 uncultured Lachnospiraceae bacterium
AGGCACTAAAGTACAGTGCCTAAGTACCGGCGTTTTTCGATGGTCTGAAAAATTTTCTGTTTCTGTGCGCATGCCAAATTCCCTGGGGACTGTGTAGGCTGTCCGTATGCGCTGGGCGAAAATATCGGCGCAGGCACAAAACCGGATATTGATTTTCATGGAGCAATAGTTTTTTGGATGACAAAAGATAAAATTGTGTTATAATAGTTATAGATGCAGGGAAAGGAGGCTTTGGGCATGAAGCCATATATTCACAAAGTACAATATTACGAGACAGATAAGATGGGCATTACCCACCATTCCAATTACATACGCTGGATGGAGGAGGCCAGAGTGGATTTCCTTGAACAGATCGGCTGGGGATTTGATAAGATGGAGGAGTGCGGGATTATTTCCCCGGTCATCGGCGTGGAGTGCGAATATAAGAAAACCACCCGGTTCAATGACCGGATCCGCATTGAACTGGAGGTGGCCGGCTATAACGGCGTGAAACTTACCTTTAAATATGTGATGCGGGATATTTATACGGAAAATGTTGTGGCTGTAGGGCAGTCCAAGCATTGCTTCCTGAGTGAAGAGGGAAGTCCGATGGCATTGCGTAAGCAGTTTCCGGAATTGGATAATGTATTGAAAATCGGTTTGAAAAATGAGGGGGAAAATGAGGATTAAAATTCCCGAAGATGGACAGACTGTTTAGAGACAGAAAAAAACAGGAGGTTCGGATATGGGAGCAGATTTTAAGAGCAGTGAGACGAAAGACAATCTGATGCGTGCTTTTGCCGGGGAGAGTCAGGCAAGAAACCGCTATACTTTTGCGGCGGCGCAGGCAAAGAAGGAAAATTTATATGTGGTGGGAGCGGTATTTGAATATACGGCCAACCAAGAGAAGGAGCATGCGGAGGTATTTTATAACCATCTGAAAGAACTGGCGGGGGAAACGATTCATGTGGACGGCGGTTATCCGGTAGACTTGGCGGATGATGTGGCAAAGCTTCTGCGGAAGGCGCAGCACAATGAGTATGAGGAACATGACCCGGTTTACAAGTCCTTTGCCGATAAGGCGCAGGAAGAAGGGTTTCCGAAAGTGGCGGCTTCTTTCCGCATGATTGCGGAGGTGGAGAAAATCCATGGGGACAGGTTCGGGAAGCTGGCGGATTTGCTGGAGCAGAAAAAGCTGTTTGTCTCGGATGTGAAGACGGCATGGATGTGCCTGAACTGCGGTTATGTATACGAGGGGGAGGCAGTGCCGGAGAAATGTCCGGTATGCGACCATGACAGAGGGTATTTTATCCGCTTTGAACTTTCTCCTTATGAGGAGAAGCGATAGGAGCCTTACGGCCGCGGTGTACCGCTCCACGCCATATTTCCGGAGCATATATGCTTTTTCGGGTTCCGTCAGCACAGCCTGCTGCGCGGCTCTTGTATGCGGAAGGGCATAGATACCGGAAAAACATGGCGTGAGCCGGGCTGCCGGATGAGACGGTGCGGCAGCATTGCGGGACGAAGCCGGTACGGCAGAGGAAAATATTCGGTGAAAAGAGGCGGCGGGACGGGCAAAGATGCAGGAAGACAAAGGAAAAACGGGAGAAAGGATGAACGGGAAAATGGGGAAATCGGTTTTACTGGCGGTTCTGCTGGCAGGGCTGATGTTTGCCGGATGCGGCAGCGGCGATGCGAACCCATCAGTTACGGAAGGGATGGCGGCAGTGGAGGCATTGGATTACCAGACCGCGCTTCAATGCTTTGACAAGGCTATGACAGACGGAGAGGATCAACGCCTTTCGTACCGTGGGCAGGGGCTGGCATATATGGGCCTGACGCAGTATGAGGCGGCCGCGGAGGCTTTTGAGAAAGCCCTTGGGGCAGGCAGCGGCCGGGTGGATGATCTGGATTATGACATTAATTACTATCTGGCGACTACATATTATAAACTGGGGGAAACGGAAAAAGGGATTCAGACTTATAATGCCATACTTGCCCTGCGCCCAAAGGATAAGCTGGCGTATTGCTTAAGGGGGAGCCTGCGGCTTGCCACGGATTACGAAAGGGCAAAAGCGGATTTTGACAAGGCTATTTCTTTGGCGAAAGAAGACTATGACTTGCTGATAAATATTTATCTCTCTTTAGAGCGTTACGGATATAGGGAGGTGGGGCAGGAATATCTGCAGACAGCGTTAGGGAGTGAAGCCAAATCCATGACAGATTATCAGCGGGGCAGGATGTACTATTACCTTGGGGATTATGACAATGCCAGGAATTATTTGGAAAAGGCCAGAAAAAGTGAAGGTTCTGCGGCAATTCTGCTGTTAGGGCAGACTTATGAGGAATTGGGGGACTTCAATTATGCCATCAGCGTCTACAATACTTATCTGGAAGGGGATCAGACCAATGCCAGTGTCTATAACCGGCTGGGTCTGTGTAAGATGGAAATGAAGATGTATGAGGAAGCGCTGGCGGCCTTTCAGGCGGGAAAAAACATAGAGAATAACGATATGATGCAGACGCTGCGGTTTAATGAGATTATCACTTATGAGAGACTGGGAAATTATAAGCAGGCAGCTTCCTTGATGAGCGGTTATCTGTCCGCATATCCGGACGATGAGACGGCTCAGAGGGAATATATATTCCTTAAGACGAGGTAGGCAGTGCCGCATTCCTTCCCTCTTCCGCCTTGTTTTGGCACTAGTGGTCTGAGAGAAAGAAGACACAAGATATTGTGTTTACGCAAAAGCGTCAACGTAATATCTTGTGCTTTTTATTGACTTTTTTTACCTGTGATGATACAATCTAACTATTGATTTTAGGTGGGTGTATATAGAAAGGCAATAGGAGGGAACGTAATGTTTCAGGTAGTTAAGCGGGATGGAGAGGTAGCAGATTTTACATTGGTGAAGATAAAGGGCGCCATTGTCAAGGCATTTGACGCTACAGGGGTGCAGTATAACGATGACATTATAGATTTGCTGTCACTGCGTGTCACGGCGGAATTCCAGAGCAAGGTGAAGGAAGGCCAGATCCATGTGGAGGATATCCAGGACAGCGTGGAAAAGGTACTGGAGCAGGCAGGATATGCGGAAGCGGCAAAGGCATTTATCCTCTACCGGAAACAGCGGGAGAAAATGCGGAATATGAAATCTACCATCCTTGACTATAAAGATGTGGTGAACAGCTATGTGAAGGTGGAGGACTGGCGGGTGAAGGAGAACTCTACCGTGACCTATTCCGTAGGAGGCTTGATTTTGAGCAATTCGGGAGCCGTGACGGCCAATTACTGGCTGTCCGAAATCTACGATTCCGAAATAGCGGAGGCACACAGGAATGCGGATCTCCATATCCATGATCTGTCCATGCTTACAGGCTACTGTGCGGGCTGGTCACTGAAACAGCTGATTTTGGAGGGATTAGGAGGCATTACAGGGAAGATTACTTCCGCTCCGGCAGCGCATTTGTCCGTGCTGTGCAATCAGATGGTGAATTTCCTTGGGATTATGCAGAACGAATGGGCCGGCGCACAGGCATTTTCTTCCTTTGACACCTATCTTGCCCCTTTCGTGAAAGCGGACAATCTGTCTTATGAGGAAGTAAAAAAATGTGTGGAATCTTTTATATATGGGGTGAATACGCCCAGCCGCTGGGGAACGCAGGCACCTTTTTCCAATATAACACTGGATTGGACGGTTCCTGGCGATTTGGCGGAACTTCCGGCCATTGTGGGCGGCAGGGAGATGGATTTTAAATATAAGGACTGCAAAAAGGAAATGGATATGGTGAACAAGGCCTTTATCGAGACGATGATAGAGGGAGATGCCAATGGCAGAGGATTCCAGTATCCGATTCCTACTTATTCCATTACACGGGATTTTGACTGGTCGGACAATGAGAACAACCGGCTGTTGTTTGAAATGACGGCGAAGTACGGTACGCCGTATTTTTCCAATTATATCAATTCCGATATGGAGCCAAGCGACGTGCGAAGCATGTGCTGCAGGCTGCGTCTGGATCTGCGGGAATTGCGGAAGAAAACCGGCGGTTTTTTTGGTTCGGGAGAAAGTACGGGAAGTGTAGGGGTAGTAACAATCAATATGCCCAGAATTGCTTATCTGGCGGCAAACAGGGAAGATTTTTACCGCCGCCTGAATCGGATGATGGATATTGCGGCAAGATCTCTGAAGATAAAGCGGCAGGTCATTACCAAACTGCTGGAGGAAGGGCTGTATCCATATACGAAGCGGTATTTAGGCAGCTTTGACAATCATTTTTCTACCATTGGGCTTATCGGCATGAATGAGGTGGGACTGAATGCGAAATGGCTGCAGGCGGATATGAGTGACAGGAGGACGCAGGAATTTACGAAAGAGGTTCTGAACCATATGAGAAGCAGGCTGTCCGACTATCAGGAAAAATACGGGGATTTATATAATTTGGAGGCAACGCCTGCGGAAAGCACTACCTACCGCTTGGCGAAACACGATAAAAAGAGATGGCCGTCCATTAAGGCGGCAGGGCATGTGGGGGATACGCCTTACTATACCAATTCGTCTCATTTGCCGGTGGACTATACGGTAGATATTTTTGATGCGTTGGATATACAGGACGAACTGCAGACTTTGTATACATCAGGCACAGTATTCCATGCTTTTCTTGGTGAGAAGCTGCCCGACTGGAAAGCGGCGGCGAATCTGGTGCGTACCATAGCGGAGAACTATAAACTCCCTTATTATACGCTTTCGCCAACGTATTCCATCTGCAGAGAGCACGGATATCTGGCCGGGGAGAAGAAGATCTGCCCCTGCTGCGGGAAAGCTACGGAAGTATACAGCCGGATTACCGGATATTATCGGCCGGTGGCCAACTGGAATGACGGAAAGCTGCAGGAATATGCCAATCGGACGGAATATAATATGCAAGCGTCCGGCCTGAAGCGTCCCATGGCCAGCATTGTGACGCTGTCCAACAGGAACAGGGAAATGAGCATAAAGGTAGAGAAGCCGGAAAATATCAAGTATCTTTTTATCACAAAAACTTGTCCTAACTGCAGATTGGCAAAAGAGTATCTAAAAGGAGAACAATATGTTATAATAGATGCGGAAGAGAATATGGAGCTGGCAGGCAAATACGGAGTGATGCAGGCTCCCACGCTGGTCGTAGTCAACGGCAAGGAATGCAGGAAGTATGTCAATGTTTCAAACATAAAGAAATATGCAGACAGCCGCAAGATGGTGACTGCGTAGACAAAACGGAATTTCGGCAGCCCGCAGCCTAGGGCATGTCTGCCAAACCGTTTCCGTAGAATATAAGCGGCAGGCAAAAGCATTTTCAGGCATGTTCCGGGGATTGCTCGCGGGAGAAATATGGCGCATGGCAGGAAGAGAGGAAGTTTATGGAAAGTGTTTATTTACGGGTGAAAGGAATCATCAAGAAGGAAGGGAAGTATTTGCTGGTGAAACGGTGGATAGATGACCGTATTCCGGATCCTTTCGTGTGGGAGTTTGTAGACGCGGAAGTGAATTTCGGAGAAGCACCGGATGAGGCAGTGCTTCGGGCTATCCATGATTTATTGTCTGTGGACGGGCAGATTGACCGGATTGTGTATACTTGGTCCCATATGGTCGGAGATTCCCAATGTGTAGGCATCTCATATTTATGTAATATTGATGAGGCGGATGAGGCGAATATTGTTTTGGATGAAGATTACGGTGAGTGGGAATGGGTAGAACGGGAGAAGTTCCAAGAGTATATAGCGAATAAATATGTATTGGATGATTTAAAAGACATTGTATTGTAGTATAGCGCACCGGAAAGTATGCATATGACGGCGTGCAATGGCAGGAATGAATTTGCGGACGTTTTAGAGCGTGTCTGAACATTGCTTTCCGGCAGAACCGGGAATGAATTTTCAAACACGCTTTAGGGTAAGGAGAGGCAGAATGATACAGAAATTAATTTCAAAGATTCAGGAGACGGGGGCACCGGTGGTGGCAGGGCTGGATCCTATGTTAAAGTTTATCCCTGAGCATGTGAAGCAGAAGGCTTACGGAGAATACGGGGAGACACTGGAAGGGGCTGCGGAAGCAATCTGGCAGTTTAACAAAGAAATCATTGACCACATTTATGACCTGATTCCCGCGGTTAAGCCTCAGGTAGCTATGTATGAGCAGTTCGGCATAGAGGGAATGAAAGTGTTTAAGAAAACGGTGGACTACTGCAGGGAAAAGGATTTGGTGGTCATCGGCGATGTGAAGAGAGGGGATATCGGCTCAACTTCGGAAGCTTATGCTATTGGTCATCTGGGGAAAGTACAGGTGGGGAGCAAAGCATACGCAGGCTTTGACGAAGATTTCATTACGGTGAATCCTTATCTTGGTTCCGATGGGGTAAAGCCTTTTCTGGAAGTGTGCAGGCAGGAGAAAAAAGGGATTTTCCTGATAGTCAAAACCTCCAATCCTAGCAGCGGTGAGTTTCAGGACCGTCTGATTGACGGCAGGCCATTGTATGAGATAGTAGGGGAAAAAGTAGCGGAGTGGGGGGAAACTCTCATGGGAGATTCTTACAGCTATGTGGGGGCAGTGGTAGGCGCTACCTATCCGGAGATGGGGAAAGTACTGCGCAGAATCATGCCTAAAGCATATATTTTGGTGCCCGGTTATGGGGCACAGGGCGGTAAGGGTGCGGATTTGGTGCATTTCTTTAATGAAGACGGGTTGGGTGCCATTATCAATTCCTCTAGGGGGATTATAGCGGCTTATCAGCAGGAAAAATATGCAAAATTCGGAGCGGATTGCTTTGGCGATGCTGCCAGGGCAGCAGTGGAAGATATGAGGGCGGATATTGCGTCCGCGCTGGAAGGAAGAAGTGGGATAAATTAATAATGAAATAACAATAAAATACAAATGATAATAAGTTCTTATAAAATGGGAAAAGATTATTGACAAAATTGTCCTCGTTTGATAGAATATTATCTAGTGGTTGGCACTAAGCTGCTATAGCACAGTCGGTAGTGCGCAACATTGGTAGGGAGATTCTTACCGGCAGCAACAATTTCATACTAAGCTGCTATAGCACAGTCGGTAGTGCGCAACATTGGTAGTGTTGAGGTCACCAGTTCGATTCTGGTTAGCAGCTCTGGAATGATTGAAAATAAAGGCTTTTCAAGGAAATTACTCTTTGAAACGTCTTTATTTTTATCATACTATCCGAACCAATGATTCTTTTCTATCTTCTATCTGTTTTGAGGTAGGAATTTCGTGGTTTGGGGAAGAAATCATACTATTACCATACTATTCCACTAAAGGGGTGTGAATCATTGAATTTCTAGGGATTCAGATAAATACACATGATATTCCTCTTTCGTCTCACAGGACGTCCTAGGATTGATTTTAGGGATTGGGATATATAAATGACCAACCAAG
>CAJUIM010000150.1 GCA_910586275.1 uncultured Lachnospiraceae bacterium
AACTTAAAACACAATATACCGCAGCGGCCGGGCAGACGGAAGGGAATGCCATGCCGGGAGACTGCCATACGGGGCGGACTGTCCCTGCCGGTTCTCTGCACGGAAATGTCGGCACAGGCATAAAGCCGAAAATTGATTTCCGTGTACAGGGAAGAAAACAGATTGACGAACCGGTATGGATTGTATATAATAAAATACAATCCATGTATACAAAGAATACGTCCGGAATCTTTCCTTTGCACCCGTCTTTGTGGCTGATGTTCCGCCAGATGCATCCAAGTTTCATCATTGTACATGCCGTGTGCGCCATATAAATTTGTGCGTGGCAGGCAAGACATTGCATAGGCTTAGGCAGGGAGGTATTTCGGAGGCATTGACAAAATGCAAGGGAGGCAGGATATGGATAAGAAAGAGAAAGACGTTCTTTCCAGAAAAGCTTATGCGAAGATTAATTTAGGGCTGGATGTCATAAGGCGCAGGGAAGACGGGTATCATGAGGTGAAGATGATTATGCAGACGGTCAGTCTGTACGATGTCCTTACTTTTGCAAAAACCGGGACAGGGATTATGGTGACTACGGATAAGGACGAGCTTCCGGGAGATGAGAATAATTTAGTATATAAGGCGGCAAAGCTTCTGAGGGAGACTTATAGGATCCGGGAGGGCATTCGCATAGATTTACGGAAAAATATACCTATGGCGGCAGGGATGGCAGGGGGAAGCACCGATGCGGCTGCCGTTTTCCATGGGATGAACGAATTGTTCGGGCTGGGAATGTCCGAAGGAGAGATGTGCGGGATGGCAGTGCAAATCGGGGCGGATGTGCCGTACTGCATTCAGGGGGGGACGGCACTGGCGGAAGGAATCGGCGAGGCATTGACGAAACTGCCGGATATGCCGGATTGCTCTTTGCTGATTGCCAAGCCGGACATAGATGTGTCTACAAAATATGTATATGAGAACCTGCATGCAAATGAACTATGCTGTCATCCGGACATAGACGGCATGAGGAAAGCCGTCGAGAAAGGGGATTTGGCAGGAATTACCAATCAGATGGAAAATGTATTGGAAACGGTGACAATAGAAAGATATCCGGTGGTTCGGGAAATAAAGGATTTCATGAAATGGAACGGCGCATGGAATGCGCTGATGAGCGGCAGCGGGCCAACGGTATTCGGTGTTTTTGAATCGGAGGGAAAGGCAGAGGCGGCAAGAAAGCTGCTGGAAAAGGAAGAGCTGGCAAAACAGCTGTTTACCGCCAGGCCGGTAAGCAGGAAGGAAGCATATGGGTAAGGATGGTTTACAGGTAACTATGGATGAGTTTTTACCGTTGCGGGATGTGGTATTCAATACACTGCGTAAGGCGATATTGACCGGGGAGTTAAAGCCGGGGCAGCGTCTGATGGAAATACATTTAGCAAAACGGCTGGGAGTCAGCCGGACGCCCATAAGAGAAGCGATTAGGAAATTGGAACTGGAGGGACTGGTGACGATGATTCCGCGGCGGGGGGCGGAAGTGGCGCAGATAACCGAAAAAAGCCTGAAGGATGTGCTGGAGGTGCGGCGGGCGTTGGATGCCCTTTGCGCGGAACTGGCCTGCGGGCGGATCGGGGAGGAAGAGAAGGAACGGCTTGCCGTTGCCTGTGAGGAATTTGAAAAGGCTACGAAAACGAAGGATGCCACAATCATTGCAAAGGCGGATGTGGCGTTGCATGACATTATAGTGGAAGCTACGGGCAATCAGAGGCTTGTGCAGCTTGTGAACAATCTGGCGGAGCAGATGTACCGTTACCGATTTGAGTATATAAAAGATGAAAGCCAGCATGAAAAACTGATAGAAGAGCATAGAATGATATATGAAAGCATTATGGAAGGGAACAGTGCCGCTGCGGCGGAAGCGGCGAGGGTTCATATTGACAATCAGGAACAGTCTATTATGGAGCAGATCCGATTAGATAACGGGCGGAAATAGCAAATAGGGACGGTTCGGTATAAAACGGTGAAATTTGGCAAGACTTTTTCTATCAAAACAGTGGTAAAATGATAGGAGAAGCAGGATGAAAAAATTGTGGGAAACAGGGATTTTGCTTTTTGCAGCCGCAGGTTTCTGGGGAATGATATATCCCGACTTTTGTTTTGTGCCGGATGTCTGTAAAGTGGAATATGTGTCAGAGGAGGCACAGGAGGAAGGAAAGCAGCTTGACGGAGAGGCAGAATGGCCGGTTTCGGAGAGCGGGGAAGCAGGGAGTGGGGAAACCGGAAGCAAGGCAGGATATGGTGACGGAAGCGGCAAGGCGGCGGACAGTGCGGGAAGACAGGCAGCCGATTTATATACCCGTATCTGTGCGGCGGAGCCGGGGCAGGTAAAGGTAAAAAGCCGGCTTCTGGAATTTTTCCGGAAGTGACATCGCCTTATTCAGCCATCCTGCGGAGGGAAGGCTTATCCTGCAAAATAAGAAAGGCAATAAAAGGGAATCATACTGGGAAAGGAAGAGACAATGTCATTCATTGAGGAAAGGGAGACTTTGCGGGGGGCGCCCATAGGGGTGTTTGATTCCGGTGTGGGCGGGCTTACCGTGGCCAGGGAAATCATGCGGCAGATTCCGAATGAAAGGATTATATATTTCGGGGATACGGCGAGAGTGCCTTACGGCAGCAAATCAAAGGAAACGGTCACGAAATTTTCACGTCAGATCGTCCGTTTCCTTCAAGGGCAGCATGTAAAAGCAATTGTGGTCGCCTGCAATACGGCGAGCGCCTATGCGTTGGAGGAGATAGAGAAGGAAATTGACATACCGATGATCGGCGTGGTAAAACCGGGGGCAAAAGTGGCGGCTGAGTCCACAGGCAACGGAAAAATAGGTGTCATCGGCACGGAGGGGACTATCGGAAGCCGTATTTACGATACATATATCAAAGAAATCAACCCGGATATCACAGTGATCGGCAAAGCCTGTCCGTTATTCGTCCCGTTGGTGGAAGAGGGGCTTTGGCAGGATCCTGTGACGGATGAAATTGCTGCCAGATATCTGAGTGTCCTTATAGACAGCGGCATTGACACGCTGATATTAGGCTGTACCCATTATCCTATGATCCGTTCCACGGTGGGTAAGATTATGGGAGAAACGGTTACCTTAGTGAATCCGGCCTATGAGACGGCGCGGGAACTGAAGGAACTGCTAAGAGCGGAAGACCTTTTAAGTAAAGAAAAACAGGGGCTTGGCAGTAACGGTTACCGTTTCTATGTCAGCGACATGGCGGATAAATTTCAGACGTTCGCCAACTCTATTTTAAAGTATGGTATTTTATCTGCGAAGAAAATTAACATAGAAGAATATTGACAACAATACGGGATTGGAAGAAAGGCGGTTACGACATGACGAAAGAAGTGCTGTTATCCTTGCGGGGGCTGCAGTTTGACGCTGTTGCCATGGATGGGGATAAAATAGAGACAATTATGCCGGCGGAATATTATAAGCGCAATGACAGTCACTATGTCATATATGACGAAGCGGCGGAAGGATTTACGGAGGGCACAAAGAGCATACTGAAGTTCAAGGATCATTCTTTGGATCTGACCAAAAAAGGTCTTGTGAACGTACATATGATTTTTGAAGAGAATAAAAAAAATATGGCGAATTACTCCACTCCTTACGGAGATATCCTGATCGGCATCGATGCCAGGAGGGTGAATTACGAGGAGGAAGAAAACAGGATTGTAGTGGATGTGGATTACGCTTTGGAAGTTAATTATGAACACTTTGCGGATTGCAGCATTAAAGTGGATATCCGTTCGAAAGACGGGGACGGGTTTGCCCTGCGGTAGCAGAAAGAGAGCCGGAATAACAGATATTCCGGCTTTTTTTCTGCATGCATTGGGGTTTGGTTTCAGTGAATGACATTGATTTTTTGCGTGATTCTGTATATAATAAACTTGAATGTTAAAGAAGAGGAGAAGGAATCATGAAAAAGGTGACAGTATTATTATTGGCTGCAACGATGATTTTTGCCCTTTCCGGCTGCGGCGGGAATCAGGGCGGCGCAGAGCAGGGCAGTGAGGAATCCCGCTATGGAGAAGCTTTGGAAGTGCTGAATGAGGTGCTGGGCGGCTATGACGAAAATGATCTGTTTGCAATGTATGGGGGAAATCAGGAGAATGCGGTAATGGATGCTCCGGGTAAATTTGATATCAGCAAGACGGAGGAACTGGATTTTGCGCTGGGATTGCCGGCGGACCGGGTTTCCGATATTGAGGATGCGGCATCCATGATACATCTGATGAATGCAAATACATTTACCGCGGCGGCATACCGTCTGAAGGCAGGCACGGATGTGGATGCTTTTGCAGAGGCGGTAAAAGAGGGCTTGCTTGCAAGGCAGTGGTTATGCGGACACCCGGATACGATGGTCATTATCAATGTGGACGGCAGATATGTGCTGACTGCTTTTGGAGTGGCTGAACTTATGGATACTTTTAAAAATAATGCGTTGGATGCGCTTGACGGGGCACAGGTAATTACGGATGCTCCTATTATTTAGCGCTCCGCCCGCAGAGAAAGAAGCGTTTTGACTGGCATGGCCCTTGCCGGTGCAAGGCAGAGTTTCTGCAGCGATGTGGGATATTGGCTATAAACGGAACGAGGCAGCGGCACGGGCAGAGGGGGACTTTGGTTTTTTGCCGGACGGAGTGGCAGGACGTGCTTGAAAAATCATGCCTGCCGCTGCATGTTCTGAGGGGACAGGCTGTCAACCGGCCGATGCTTGGCCGGCAGCAGCCGACATTGACAATCCGGAGAAAGATATTATGTTGTTTTCAAGTATTTCATTCTTATATTATTTTCTGCCCATTGTGCTTGTTCTATATTTTGCGTTTCCCCCAAGGTTTAAAAATGCGGTGCTTCTTCTGGCCAGCCTTGTATTTTACGGGTGGGGAGAACCGAAGTATGTGCTGCTGATGGGACTTTCTATTTTACTGGGCTTTGGTTTCGGCCTGTTAGTGGAAAAATATAGAGAAAACAGGGCGGGGAAGATCTTCTGTACGGTTTCGGTGACTGTCAGCCTGGCTTTTCTGCTCTGCTTTAAGTATGCGGACTTTTTTCTTGCCAGCTTTCAGCATGTGACAGGGCTGAGTGTTCCGCTGCTGCGCCTTGCCCTGCCCATCGGCATTAGTTTTTATACGTTTCAGATAATCAGCTATACCGTGGATGTATATCGGGGACAGGCGGCACAGAAGAACCTCATTGATCTGGCGGCGTATGTGGCTATGTTTCCGCAGCTGATTGCGGGACCCATCGTCCGCTATTCCGATATTGCGGGTCAGCTGGCAGGCAGGGAGCATTCTTGGCATGGGGCGGCATGGGGGATCCGGCGTTTTGTCATGGGCTTGGCGAAGAAAATCCTGTTAGCGAATCAGCTGGGAGAGCTGTGCCGTGGGTTCCGGGAATCGCAGGAAAAGTCGGTATTGTTCTGCTGGATCTATGCCGTGGCTTTTGCATTGCATATTTATTTTGATTTTTCGGGATACAGCGATATGGCCATCGGGCTGGGCAGGGTATTCGGTTTCCGTTTTCAGGAGAATTTCAATTATCCTTATATTTCCGCAAGCATAACGGAATTCTGGCGGAGGTGGCATATTTCGCTGGGCACATGGTTCCGGGATTATGTCTATATTCCGATGGGAGGGAACCGCAGAGGGCGGGGAAGGCAGCTTCTGAATATTCTGACAGTGTGGATGCTGACCGGCTTCTGGCACGGTGCGGCTTGGAACTTTGTTCTGTGGGGACTGTTCTTCGCAGTGCTGCTGACGGCAGAAAAACTATGGCTGCTGAAATGGCTGGAAAAGAGCAGGCTGCTGTCGCATGTTTACACGCTGTTTTTTGTTATGATCAGTTTTGTTATTTTCAATGCGGAGAACTTGGGACAGGCATTTTCTGATTTGTCAGGACTTGTGGGCGGCGGCGGGATTCCTCTTGTCTCGGCCGAGGCGGTATATTGCCTCCGCAGCTTCGGAGTTGTTCTTCTGGCGGGGGGAATCGGTGCCACGCCGGCAATGCGCCGCCTGGCAGGCAGAATTTCCGAAAGCCCGGCAGGCGCAAAGGTATGGGACTTTGCGGAACCGGTGGTGCTTGCGGCGTTGCTGTTGGTTATGACGGCTTATCTGGTGGACGGATCGTTTAATCCGTTTCTCTATTTTCGTTTTTAAGGAGGCTGGCCTGTGGATAGAACAAAGAAGGATATGGTATTGTGCGTTGTATTTGGGCTGCTGTTTGCCGGGGGGTTTGCGGCCTGTCTTTTCCTGCCGAAGCCTAAGTATTCGGAAAGTGAACGGCGCATGCTTTCCCCCATGCCTGCGCTTACGGCACAGAGTGTGGCAAGCGGACGCTTTATGGCTGATTTTGAAGAGTATGCGGCGGATGCCTTTCCGCTGCGTGATTCTTTCCGTAGGATAAAAGCATGGACGGCATGGAAGATTTTTCGGAGGCAGGACAACAACGGAATCTATCTGGCGGACGGGTTTCTGTCCGCCTTGGAATATCCGGTGAATGAGGCTTCCTTGGAACGGGCTGCCGGACGGTTCCGGGCGGTCTGTGAAAAGTATCTGACAGATGAAAACAAGGTTTATTTCTGCGTTATTCCGGATAAGAACTGTTTTCTGGCAAAAGAGAGCGGCCGGCCCGCCATGGACTATGATTATTTTGAAACACGCATGGCGGAACTGGCGGATTTTGCGGAATATATCCCAATCTCTGATTTGCTGGAAAAAGAAGATTACTATAGGACGGATACGCATTGGCGGCAGGAAAGGATAATGGATGTGGCAGACCGGCTGGCAGCGGAAATGGGGACGGTTCTTTCCCGGAATTATGAAATCCATACGCTGGAACAGGGGTTTTACGGCGTATATTACGGACAGGCGGCATTGCCTCTTGCACCGGACAGTCTGCAATATGTGACGGGAGAGGATATCGGCCTCTGTCAGGTATACGATTGGCAGAATAATAGGGAAATGCCGGTATATGACATGGAAAAGGCAGTGGGAAGAGATCCCTACGAAATGTTTCTGTCGGGTTCCCTCTCCCTCCTTACTATAAAGAACCCCAATGCTCCGGCGGATAAAAAGCTGGTAATGTTCAGGGATTCTTTCGGTTCAGGCATTGCCCCTTTGCTGATCAGCGGCTATTCCCAGATTACCTTGGCGGATATCCGGTATATCCATCCCGACCTCTTGGGGCAGTTCGTAGATTTTGAGGGCTGTGATGTGCTGTTTCTCTATAGCACGCTTGTGCTTAACAACAGCGATACTATAAAATAACATTGGCTTCCGCCGGGGGCCTGCAGCAGGGCAACAGCATTTACTTTTTCAAAAAATGAATTAAAATAGGTAATATG
>CAJUIM010000151.1 GCA_910586275.1 uncultured Lachnospiraceae bacterium
GCAAAAAAATCCCTCCCGTGCGTCCGCCTCTCAACACAACATTCAGGCTGAACTGCCGAAATACCGGCGTGGGCACAAAACCGAATATGGATTTCCATGCGGCCATATGTAAATGTCTTGCGCAGCCCTAATATTTTTGATATTATCATAAAGAATTACAGCAACCGAAATGCTCTTGGCCAGTACAAGGGCATTTTTGTAAATAGAAGAGTTACCATGAGGCATAGAAAGAGACGGCAGACAGGGAAGGAGACGGTATATGCTTGCAATAGAGAGAAGAAATGAGATATTGGAACGGCTGCAGAAGGAAAAAAGGGTAGTGGTCAGCGAACTGAGCAAGGCTTATGGTGTTTCGGAGGAGACAATCCGGAGGGATCTGGAAAAGCTGGAGAATGACGGGTATGTCATAAAAAGTTACGGCGGGGCCGTGCTGAATGAGAATCTGAATATAGACATGCCTTTTAATATAAGGAAAAATACAAATGTAGTAGGGAAGCAGCGGATTGCGGAAATTGTGAACGGCATGGTGAAGGACGGGGAACGGCTGATGCTGGATTCCAGTTCCACGGCCGTTTTTATTGCAAAGGCGTTGAAAGAAGAGAAGAAAAATCTGACGGTCATTACAAATTCCATAGAGATTGTCATTGAACTCTTTGAGATGCAGGATTGGCATGTGCTGTCCACGGGAGGGCTGGCCATGGAAGGATCCTTGGCGTTGGTTGGGCCGCAGACGGATCGGATGCTGCGTTCCTATCATGTGGATAAGACGGTGATTTCCTGTAAAGGGTTCGATATGGAAAACGGTCTGACGGATTCCAATGAGCTTCATGCAAGAAATAAAAAGACCATGCTGGAACGGGCGGACTGTAAGATTCTGGCAGTGGACAGTTCTAAGTTCGGGCATACGGCCTTTACGGCTATTGGCGGGCTGGATGATATTTCCAAGATTATAACCGATGAAAAACCGGAGGAACGATGGCTGGAACTGTTTCAGAAGCATCAGGTAGAGTGCATCTGGCCATGATTCAGATGCTCCGCTAAAACCATAAGTGAATAATGTTATATTTTATGCCATTATATTGCGATTTTTTATAAAATAAACATGATACTATCATAGGAGAGGAAAAGAGAGACTGCCCGAGAAGAAGGGAATATGCGCTGTCAGGCATGGTGCCGACGGCAAGGGCAGGATACGGAAATGGAGGGACGGTTATGTTAAAAGGAATTCCGAGAATTTTATCTCCCGAACTGCTGAAAGTATTGTGTGAGATGGGTCACAGTGACAGGCTGGTGATTGCCGACGGTAATTTTCCTGCGGAATCTATGGGGAAGAATGCTACTGTCATCCGTATGGACGGGCATGGGACACCGGAGATATTGGATGCCATTCTGCAGGTGTTCCCACTGGATACTTATGTGGAGACACCGGTAAACCTGATGGAGGTTATGCCGGGGGATACGGTGGAGACACCGATTTGGAAAACATATGAGGAAATAGTGACAAGGCATGATGAGCGGGGGGCACAGGCCGTCGGGCAGATTGAACGGTTTGCTTTTTATGAGGAGGCAAAGGAGGCATATGCAATCATTGCTACGGGAGAATCGGCTCTTTATGCCAATATCATGCTGCAGAAGGGCGTAGTAGTGGATTAGGAATAGCAATGCGGTATGTTCTGTTTGGGAGTGCTACTTCACCTGAGAGGGACATGCCGCATTTATGTTTTCGGGGGAGTCTTTTGGGGAAAGGAAACGGATAGAATTTCGGAATCTTTTTGCGCCTGATTTGGCAGGGAGATTTCGGGAGACTATAATTAATATAAGGAGGTAACGATGTATCGTATTTTGCTTGTGGACGATGAAGCGCTGATTCGGGAGGCTGTAAGTGAAAACGTTAAGTGGGGGCAGTATGGATATGAGCTGGCAGGCAGCTGTGAAAACGGGGATGAGGCATTGGCATTTATAGAACGGGAACCGGTGGATGTAGTTCTTACGGATATATGCATGCCATATGTGGACGGGATGGAATTGAGCAAAAAGCTGTATGAGGATTATCCGTTGATAAAGATTATCATCTTGAGCGGCTATGATGATTTTGACTATGCAAAAAAAGCAATCCGTTATGGGGTAAAAGAATATTTGTTGAAACCTATTACAGCGGTAGAAATGGGAGACGTACTGCTGAAGCTGAAAGCAGAGATGGATAAGGAACGGAAAACGGAGAGAAAGATATCGGAATTGGAAAGGGCTTACCGCAAGGGGCAGGAACGGCTGTATTCCGATGCGCTGCTTCATCTGATCAGAGGAAGCAAGGCGGAAGAGGAAATCGGCAGGGAATTGGAGACGGTAGGGCTGAACCTTACGGCGGCGGTTTATAGGGTGGCAGTGATAGAACTGGATATTTATGCCAAGGCCAATAAATTGGATGAGAAACAGAAAAGAGAAAGCGCCCTGATGGCTTTTGTGCTTCATAATATCAGTCAGGAAATCGTGATGAGGTGTGAGGCGGGGGAAGTATGTCAGGGAAAGGATCAGAGGACATACTTGCTGCTGCATACTTACAGGCCGGCGGATTTCGGCCGGATGGTCAGAGAGGTCTGTTATGAGATAATCGGCCAAATGAACCGGATTATGCAGCTGGCGGTAAATATCGGTTTGGGAAGCTGTGTGACGGAACGGGAAAAAATATATGTTTCCTATGAGGAGGCGGAGGAGGCTTTGGAATACCGCTATACTATGGGCGGGAACCGCATGCTGGAAATAGATGTGATCCGGGCAGGAAAAAAGCAGGCGGATGTGGACGGCCTATTGGAGGGAATGGCTCTTCATGTAAGGGAAAATGACGGTGGGAAGCTGGAAGAGGACTTTGACGAATTGGAAAATGCGTTAAGGGAGTGTCTCTATGACCGGCGCAGTGCAGCTGTTATTCTGCAGAGGGTGGTGGATATGCTGGATGAACTGTGCAGGCTGTCCGAGATGGAGAAGGAGCAGAGGACTGCTTCCAAGGAAGAAATCTTGGAAACCGTTCTTTCTGTGGAAGGACTGGAGGAAGCTGTCAATGTGCTTGGCAAATACTGTATGGGGGTGGGGAAGAAACTGGATGGCAAGAAAAACATCGGCGGCAGGAAATATGCGGTGCAGGCTATGGACTATATCGAAAAAAATTACGGGGACTGCGAATTAAGCTTACAGTCGGTCTGCTCCTATCTGAATATCAGTGCCAGCCGCTTCAGCACTATATTCAAGCAGGCTATGGGGACTACTTTCATGGATGTGCTGACAGGAATCCGGATGCAGAAAGCAAAGGAATTGCTGGAATATACGGATATGAAAAATTATGAGATTGCAGAACGGGTAGGGTTTAACGACTCCCATTATTTCAGCATTGCCTTTAAAAAGGCTACGGGGGAAACGCCTACGGAGTATGCGAAGAAGATGAGGAGATAAATGTCGGAAGAGAAGGGTTGTTTTACGGTTTTATCTTTATTTAAGAGCGTAAAGACTACGGTGCTATGTCTTTTCTCTCTGCTCATTATCATAACGATGGCTATTTTTTTCCTGATTTCTATGGACTATACGGAAAAGACCATTCTGGAAAATTCCACCGATTATACTTCCCGCTTAGTGCGCCAGCTAAACAGGGATATTGACTCTTATATTGACTATATGGAGAATATATCATCCATGGTCATTCAGGGCGGGGATGTACAGAAATATCTGTTTGCGGAAATGCCGGAAGAGGATATGGAAGAGGCCTACGGCCGTATAGTGGCTCAGTTCAATACGATTGTGGAAACCAGGCAGGATATATCCAATATTGCTGTGGTCGCTCCGGACGGGAAAGCCATTATCAACGGCGGCAGGGACAGGCTGAATGAGAATGTGGATCTGGAAGAGGTGGAATGGTACAGAGAGGCGATGCAGACCACGGACAGTATCCTGACCGCTTCTCATGTCCAATATGTGATACGCAACAATTATAAATGGGTGGTTACCTTGGGCAAAGGAATAAAAGACTCGGATACCGGGGAGAACGGCGGTGTGTTTTTCATAGACCTGAATTACAAGCTGCTGAAGGATTTGTGCGAAAATAACAGCCTTGCCGTCAACAGCTATGTATTCATTGTAGACAAGTCGGGAAAAATCATTTACCATCCGAAGCAGCAGCTTCTGTATAACGGGCTTACGACAGAACGCATTGACGAAGTGATGGGCTGCGGCAGCGACGGCTATTTCATTACCCGGGACAGCGGCGGAAAGGAAGGGAAACTTTATACCGTGTCGGTTTCGGAGAAGACCGGATGGAGGGTCGTGGGCGTGGCGGATATTTCCGAACTGATGAAGAACAAGGAGAAAACGGAATATATTTATATGTTCACATCGGCAATATTGCTTTGCATGGCGGTGGTTCTGGCCACCTTCTTTACTACTGCCATAACAAGGCCCATTAAGGAACTGAAGGATTCCATGAAAGAGGTGGAACGGGGCAATTTGGAAAATACGGCAGTGGCAATTTATTCCAACAATGAATTAGGCAGCTTGGGGAATTCCTTCAACCTGATGACGGCAAGAATCCGGGAACTGATGGCACAGAACATATATGAGCAGGAAGAAAAGCGAAAAAGCGAACTGAAGGCGCTCCGGTCGCAAATCAATCCCCATTTCCTTTATAATACGCTGGATTCCATTATTTGGATGGCAGAGGGAGGAAGGAATCGGGAAGTGGTACGGATGACCTCCGCCTTGGCAAAGCTGCTGCGTCAGAGCATCAGCAATGACAATGAGAGAATCCCGCTTGAAAAAGAGGTGGATTATGCAGGAAGCTATCTGACGATTCAGAAAATGCGCTATAAGGATAAGCTGGAATACGAGATTGACGTGGCCGAGGATATCAGAAAGGAAGAAATCATCAACCTGATCCTGCAGCCTTTGGTGGAAAACTCCATATATCATGGCATTAAATATAAGGGCTCCAAGGGGCTTATCCGCATTGTTGGCTATGGGGAAGGGGAAAAGGTGATTCTGAAGGTTATTGACAATGGGATAGGCATGGATGAGAAGACCTTGAAAGGAATTTTTGACATATCCAAAAAATGTGAAGGGAAACAAGGAGTGGGTGTCCATAACGTTCAGACACGCATCAGTCTGTATTACGGGGCAGGATACGGGCTGCATTTCGAGAGCACTCTTGGAGAAGGGACGGCGGCAATCATTACGATCCCCAGGAATTTCAGGGAGAGGGAGGAGTGAGAGACGAATGACTTTAACGGTTGGCTTTGGACCTGCATAAGCGGATATGGGGGATGAGAATGAGGAAGCATGTAAAGAATGTTTTTTTATGGGTGTTTGCCGGTGTTGCCGTGGCAGCAGGCGTTTTGCTTTGGAGAGGCGGGGAAGGGGAAGAAAAGGGAAGGAGGATTATTTTTATTCCCAAGGTAATTGACGAGGACAATGATTTCTGGAAGCTGCTGATTGAGGGGGTGGAAATGGCAGCGGCGGAAAATCAGATGGAGGTCATGATCGTCGCCGCGGAGACGGAGGACGACTATGAAGCACAGAATGAATTGATTGAATGGGCGATCGGAGAAAAACCGGATGCCATTCTGCTGACGCCTTCCAGCCTGACGGAGACGACGCCTTATGCCCGGAAAGTGGTGGAACACGGCATTCCCCTGATTTTGATAGACTCGGCCATTGATGAGGATATTGCGGATACTATGATTGCCACGGACAATGTGAAGTTGGGCGAGGTGGAAGGAAGCTATATGAAACAGTATGCCACGGAGGAATCCCGTATTGTGATTATGGGGCATGTGGAAGGCTCTTCTACAGCGATTGAAAGGGAGAACGGGGTCCGAAAGGGGCTTGGGGAATACGAGGACAGAATTGTGGAGGTGGTTTTCTGCGATTCCGATTATGATAAAGCCTACGAACTGATGAAGGAACTGATGGAGAAATATCCGGACATTGACTTAGTGGCCGGTCTGAATGAATATTCGGCAGTAGGGGCTGCCAGGGCAATCAAGGCAGCAAACCGGCAGGACAGGATACGGATCGTGGGGATAGACAGTTCCTTGGAGGAAATACAGTTTCTGGAAGAAGGGATTTTTGAAATTATTGTCATTCAGAATCCGTTTAAAATGGGTTATCTGGGCGTGGAGGCGGCGGAAAAAATTTTAAACGGTGAGAAGGTTCTGAAGAAAGTGGATTCAGGGTGCGAACTGATTACTAATGACAGTGTCTATACGGAGGAAAATCAAAAGCTGCTTTTCCCGTTCCGGGAAGAGTAGACGTATCTGATTATATATTAGGGTGTGCTTGGGCTCACTCTAAGGAAAGGACGGGTATGGAAATGTTAGACGGAGTGGAAAAAATATTTGATCAAATGAAGCCTATGATGAAGAAGCTGAAAAAGGCATCTTATGAGCAGAATATGGAGGGATTCCGCAGGGAAAACGGCCATTATTTCAGAGAAATGGTAGATTATGTGGAGGAAGCCGGGCAGAAAGAGGAGGCTGCAAAGGAAATAGCAGTGCTTTTTACGGAGAAGGTGGGGGAGAAGTTCGGCGGAAAGAAAAAAATCAGCGGCATTTTGCAGGCAGACTTGAACTTCTTTATGATTTATTATGTTTTTCCCTCAATCCTGCTGACTGGCAGCGATTGTGCAAAAACAACGGCGGATGCGGTCTGTGCGGAATGGGGGAACCGGTTTAAGGACAGCAAGATTAATTACGCCGATTATGATACGATTTATAAGGGGTTCCGGGAGAAGATATTCGGTATTTTCTGAAATGGGAGCCGCGCAGGATGTGTGATGATGAAGGAATGAAAAGAGATGGAAGCCGAAGTCATGCAGTTAGCATAATCAGCAACATAATTTAATATGAAAATAACTCGTACCTACGCAATGTCATTCACTTAAGCCGCAGCCCCCATCAGGAACGATGTTTTTCACTCGGACCTT
>CAJUIM010000152.1 GCA_910586275.1 uncultured Lachnospiraceae bacterium
CGGGACAGATGCTCCCGCTGCCGCCGTTCCGCAAAAAAATCCCTCCCGTGCGTCCTCCTCTCAACACAACATTCAGGCTGAACTGTAACTCATATTCCGATAAAAATAAAAAACGGCCTTGACAAGTGATGGGATATTCATTAAAATGGTAAGAAGCTAAAATAAAGAAAATAAGCTGTGAAGGTGCAGACACAAGGGTATGTTCAAGGTTCTATTTCCAAATCCGACTTTGTGTCGTAAGAACCGCATTTTCTGCCAGAGAGGGGAAGCCGTCGGCTGGAAGCTTTCCTGAGTTCGGATGTGGTTTAAAATTCTCACCGGAGTTTTTTATGGGAACATCGTTGCTTTTTATTATAGGAATACGGAAATAGCAGGCGATAAGTAGCATAAAACGTTGCCGCGCGTTAAGCGGAAAAGCGTCCGTCCGGCAGGATTTCCTGCAGGCGGGAAGATGGGTGGTACCGCGGAAAAATTCGTCCCTGACATTATATAAATAGTGTCAGGGGTTTTTTGTGCGTAAACCAGAGTGAGGATGAATATGCAGATTTCTGCCGGCGTGGCATTGTCCTGCATGAAAGGCAGTGGGGCGGCGCATTGCTGTGCAGACGGCGGAAATGATTTTTCAGACATACTCTAAACATATATAGATAAGGAAGGAAGAGCAGATGAAAGAAAAATTGGAACAGATTAGGGCAGAGGCGTTAAGGCAGATTGAATCCAGCGATGCATTGGAAAAGCTGAATGAGATACGGGTAAGTTATCTTGGCAAGAAAGGGGAACTGACTGCCGTATTGAAAGGGATGAAGGATGTGTCGCCTGAAGACAGGCCCAAGGTAGGGCAGTTGGTGAACGAGACAAGGGAAGAAATCGAGAGGGTGCTGGAAGCTTCTAAGAAGAAGATGGAAAGGGCTATTCGTGAGGCGAGACTGAAGGCGGAAGTAATTGACGTAACGCTTCCGGCAAAGAAGAACAGCGTAGGGCACAGACATCCGAATACGATTGCATTGGAAGAAGTGGAGAGAATATTCATCGGCATGGGTTATGAAGTGGTGGAAGGCCCTGAGGTGGAGAAAGATTATTATAACTTTGAGGCGTTAAATATACCGGACGGGCATCCGGCCAAAGACGAACAGGATACTTTTTACATTACGGGAGATATTCTTCTGAGGACGCAGACTTCGTCCACGCAGGTGCATGAGATGGAGAAAGGGCATATCCCGATCCGCATGATTGCGCCGGGGAGGGTATTCCGTTCCGACGAAGTGGACGCTACTCATTCACCTTCCTTCCATCAGATTGAAGGCTTGGTCATAGATAAGAATATTACGTTTGCGGATCTGAAAGGGACATTGGCGGAGTTTGCAAAGGAATTGTTCGGGGAAAAGACAAAAGTAAAGTTCCGGCCCCATCATTTCCCGTTCACGGAGCCAAGTGCGGAAGTGGATGTGTCCTGCTTTAAATGCGGAGGGAGCGGCTGCCGGTTCTGTAAGGGGAGCGGCTGGATAGAAATATTGGGCTGCGGCATGGTGCATCCCCATGTGTTGGAGATGAGCGGCATAAATCCGGAAGAATATACGGGATTTGCTTTCGGGGTAGGACTGGAGAGGATTGCGCTCCTGAAATATGAAATTGATGATATGCGGCTGCTCTATGAAAACGATATCCGGTTTCTGAGGCAGTTCTGATGGAACGGAATTTTGTTTGACAAGGATAGCAGGTAAGCAGCGGAAAGGAATGGGAATATAGATGAATACAGCATTGTCATGGATAAAGGCGTATGTGCCGGAACTGGAGTGTACCGATCAGGAGTATTGCGATGCAATGACATTGTCGGGGACGAAGGTGGAAGGGTTTGAGAGATTAGACAAGAATCTGGAAAAAATAGTGGTAGGGAGAATTGAAAAGATTGAGAAGCATCCCGATGCGGATAAGCTGATTGTATGTCAGGTGGATATAGGAAATGAAGTTATCCAGATTGTGACGGGCGCGCCCAATGTGAAAGAAGGTGACAGGGTGCCTGTGGTTCTGGACGGCGGCAGGGTGGCCGGCGGGCATGACGGCGGGCCGCTGCCTGAAAACGGGATAGCAATTAAGGCAGGGAAGCTGCGCGGAGTGCCTTCCAACGGGATGATGTGTTCCATCGAGGAATTGGGGAGTTCCAAAGATATGTATCCGGATGCGCCGGAAAGCGGTATCTATATTCTCGGCGAGGATGCGGAGATAGGCAGCGATGCCGTTGAGGCGCTAGGGCTGAGGGATACGGTGTTTGAGTATGAAATTACTTCCAACCGGGTGGACTGCTACAGCGTGCTGGGGATTGCAAGGGAAGCCGCAGCCACGTTCCGGAAACCTTTTCTTGCCCCGGAGGTAACGGTAAGGGAAAACGGGGAGAGGGTGGAAGATTATATTTCGGTGGAAGTGCAGGATGCGGATCTGTGTCCCAGATATACGGCAAGAGTGTGCACAAACATAAAAATCGGTCCTTCCCCGAAATGGATGCAGCGCCGTCTGGCTGCAAGCGGAATCCGTCCGATTAACAATCTGGTGGACATTACCAATTATGTGATGGAAGAATATGGGCAGCCTATGCATGCCTATGATTTGGATACGATTGCCGGGAAAAAGATTGTAGTGAAAAGAGCCAAGGACGGCGATGAATTTGAGACTTTGGACGGACAGGTGCGGAAGCTGGACAGTGAAATATTGATGATCTGCGATGCGGAAAAAGAAATTGGCTTAGCCGGCATTATGGGCGGGGAAAATTCCAAAATTACGGATGACGTAAAGACGGTATTGCTGGAGGCGGCAACCTTCAACGGAATCAATATCCGAAAATCGGCGAAACGGATCGGCCTGCGTACGGATGCTTCCGGCAAATTTGAAAAGGGGCTGGATCCCCATAATGCACAGGCGGCCATTGACCGTGCCTGCCAGCTTATTCAGGAACTGGGCTGCGGCGAAGTGGTGGGCGGCATGGTGGATGTCTGCGCTCCCATGAAAGAGAATACGAAGATTGCGTTCCATGCGGATGCAGTGAACCGGCTGTTGGGGACAGATATCTCCAAGGAAGATATGCTGTCGATTTTTGAAAGGATCGAACTGAAATATGATGCGGCATCGGATATGCTGGAGATCCCTTCCTTCCGTCAGGATTTGCTGGGGGCGGCAGATATTGCGGAGGAAGTAGCCAGATTTTACGGATATGATAAAATCCCGGTATCGCTGCCCAACGGGGAAGCTACTACTGGCAAGCTGCCTTTTAAACTGAGAGTGGAGCAGAAGGCAAGGGATATCGCGGAATATTGCGGTTTCTCACAGGGCATGTGCTATTCTTTCGAAAGCCCTAAGGTATTTGACAGACTGCTGCTGCCGGAAAACAGCAGTCTGAGAAAAGCAATTACCATTGCCAATCCTTTGGGAGAGGACTTCTCTGTTATGAGGACAATTTCCCTCAACGGAATGCTGTCCAGCCTTGCGACGAACTATAACAGAAGGAATAAGGATGTGCGTCTGTATGAACTGGGAAATATTTATGTGGCAAAAGAACTTCCGCTGACGGAACTGCCCGACGAGAGGATGCAGTTTACCCTTGGGATGTATGGGGAAGGGGATTTCTATACGATGAAAGGCGTGGTAGAAGAATTTTTTGAATGCATCGGCATGAAGAAAAAGGCAGCATATGATCCGAAAGCAGGGAAGACATTCCTGCATCCCGGCCGTCAGGCTAATATTGTATACGAAGGAACCGTAGTCGGTTATTTGGGCGAGGTGCATCCGGAGGTATGCGACAACTATGATATCGGCACAAGGGTTTATGTGGCGGTGCTGGATATGCCGGAAGTAGTGCCTTTTGCCACCTTTGACAGAAAATATGACGGCATTGCCAAATATCCGGCCGTTTCCCGGGATATCAGCATGGTAGTTCCGAAAGAGATCCTGGCCGGGCAGATCGAAACCATGATAGAGCAGCGGGGCGGAAAGATTCTGGAGAGTTATCGGCTGTTTGACATTTATGAAGGGGCACAGATTAAAGAGGGATTCAAGTCGGTGGCTTATTCCATCACTTTCCGTGCGAAAGACAGGACGCTGGAGGAAAATGACATAACGGCAGCCATGAAGAAGATTCTGAACGGACTGGAGGGAATGGGGATAGAACTCCGGCAATGATGATTTCCGAAACCATGGCAGCCATAGGGAAGCAATGGATAAGAAATAGGAAATGATTGGAAAGAAAGAGCATGATAGGGAGCATGGAACCGAAAAAAGACGAAAAGGAGAGATAAGACAATGGAAAACAGGAATATATGGGCATCTTATGACGAAAAACAGCTGAAGGAACTGGAAAGCCATGCACAGGAATATATGGAGTTCCTGAATGAGGGAAAGACGGAGCGGGAATGCATAGATGCCATTGTCAACCGGATTGAGAAGGAAGGCTACCGTGAACTGATGGCCTGCATAAAAGAAGGGAAAACCTTGCAGCAGGGGGATAAGGTGTATGCCGTTTGGATGAACAAGTCAATAGTGATGTTTCAGATGGGGAAAAAGCCTATGGCTGAAGGGATGAATATTTTGGGTGCGCACATTGATTCGCCCAGACTGGATATTAAGCAGAATCCTTTATATGAGGACGGCGGTTTTGCCTATCTGGATACTCACTATTATGGGGGCGTGAAAAAATACCAGTGGGTAACGATACCTCTTGCAATCCATGGCGTAGCAGTGAAAAAGGACGGCACTACGGTTGAAGTGAATATCGGGGAAGCGGAGGACGATCCGGTGTTTTTCGTATCCGACCTTCTGATTCACCTTGCAGCAGAACAGCTGGAGAAAAAGGCGGCAAAGGTCATTGAAGGGGAAGCTTTGGACATTATTATAGGCAATAAGCCGATTCTTCTTGCGAAAGACGAAAAGAAGGAAGAGGGGAAAGACAAGAAGGAGACAGCCAAGGATGCAGTGAAAAAGGGTGTGCTTTCCATTCTGAAAGAAAGCTATGATCTGGAAGAGGAAGATTTTATTTCTGCGGAACTGGAAGTAGTGCCTGCAGGAAAGGCAAGGGAAGCCGGTTTTGACAGAAGCATGATACTGGCTTACGGGCAGGATGACAGGGTATGCGCGTTCTCTTCCCTGAAAGCAATGCTGGAACTGAAGGACGATGTGGAGCGGACTGCCTGCTGCATTTTGGTGGATAAGGAGGAAATCGGCAGTGTAGGAGCTACCGGTATGGAATCCCGTTTCTTTGAGAATATGGTGGCGGAAGTCATGAATCTGTCAGGAGAGTACAGCGAACTGAACGTAAGGAGATGCCTGGCGGCTTCCTGCATGCTTTCTTCCGATGTCAGCAGTGCTTTTGATCCTTCGTTTGCCTCCAGCTTTGATAAGAAGAATGTGGCATATCTGGGCAATGGCATGGTATTCAATAAATTTACCGGAGCGAGGGGGAAAAGCGGATCCAACGATGCAAATGCAGAGTATCTGGGGCATATCCGGGCAATTTTTGACAAAGAGAGCGTGCAGTTCCAGACTGCCGAATTGGGAAAAGTGGATTTGGGCGGCGGCGGCACCATCGCATATATCCTTGCTTTGTACGGAATGAATGTGATTGACAGCGGCGTTGCGGTACTGAATATGCATGCGCCGTGGGAAGCAACCAGCAAAGCGGATGTATATGAGGCAAAACGGGGATATGTGGCATTTCTGGAAAATGCTTCCATGTAGTTTCGGCCGGAAATGCAAGATGGCAGGAGGAATATGGAAAAATTACAGGAAATAAGGAAATCCGATTTTTATTTTGACCTTCCGCCGGAACGGATTGCGCAGGATCCGCTGGAGGACCGCGCTTCATCCCGGCTTCTGACACTCCGTAAGGACACGGGGGAAATAGGGCATCATATATTCCGGGAGATTGTGGATTATCTGCAGCCGGGCGACTGCCTTGTGCTGAATGACACGAAGGTCATTCCGGCCCGGCTGATGGGAGTGAAAGCGGAAACAGGGGCAGCCATTGAAGTGCTGCTTCTGAAACGGCAGGAAAAGGATATATGGGAGACTTTAGTGAAGCCGGGGAAAAAGGCAAGGCCGGGAACGGTAATCCGCTTCGGGGACGGGCTTTTGGAAGGGGAAGTACTGGAGGTACTGGAAGAGGGAAACCGCAGAATAAAGTTTTCTTACGAAGGTATTTTTGAAGAAGTGCTGGACCGGCTGGGAGAAATGCCCCTGCCGCCCTATATTACCCATAAGCTGGAGGATAAGAGCCGTTATCAGACCGTATATGCAAAATATGAAGGATCCGCCGCGGCTCCCACCGCCGGGCTTCATTTTACGGACGGGCTTTTAGGGCAGATAAGGGAAAAGGGCGTGGACATTGCGTATGTTACTTTGCATGTGGGCTTGGGTACCTTCCGGCCGGTAAAGGCGGAAAACATATTGGAACATCATATGCACTCGGAATACTATGAGGTGAGCGAAGAGGCAGCAGAGAAAATCAACCGGGCAAAGCAGGCAGAAAAGAAAGTTGTCTGTGTGGGGACGACCAGCTGCCGGACAGTGGAGAGCGCGGCAGACGGGGAAGGCGCGGTGCAGGCCGGCTGCGGGAATACGGAAATTTTCATATATCCCGGGTATCGGTTCAAGATTTTGGATGCGCTGATTACGAACTTCCACCTGCCGGAATCCACTTTGGTTATGCTGGTATCTGCTTTGGCGGGCAGGGAGAACGTCATGGCGGCTTACAAGGAAGCGATTGCGGAAGGTTATCGCTTTTTCAGTTTCGGGGATGCGATGTTAATCTATTAACAACGTTTCCGTACATTTGTAAATAAGCATAATTGTGGAAATGAGCCGGAGGGCCGCTGATCTGTAACAGTTCAGTCTGAATGTAATGTTGGGAGGCGGACGCCCGTGCGCGAGTTTTTTTAGTGTCCGGC
>CAJUIM010000153.1 GCA_910586275.1 uncultured Lachnospiraceae bacterium
AAAACTCGCGCACGGGCGTCCGCCTCCCAACATTACATTCAGGCTGAGCTGTTACAGGCAAAGGGAAATTAAAGAAAATTTAATGGAATTGTGTGTGTGGTTGTGGTAAAATTAGCATTGAATAATTCAACAAATCGGAATTTGGAGGGGATTGTTATCGCTTTTGCATTGGGATTTGTTGTGGGATTGGCGTTGCTGATTTATGCAGAAGCAAAATATAACCGCTAATAGAGAAGAAACTTCCAGTTTGTCAATATTGTTTACCTTTCGGCAGCGATTATCTTAACAGACAATCAGCTACCTTTTTATTTCAAAAAACACCAACACAGCATAGAAAGAACGAGGTATCAGAAATGATTGAAAATGAGAATGACGCAAGCAGAAACTTAGAAAAAGCATTGCGGGCATTGGAATAGGCAAAACAGCGTGTAGCCAATATTTCTCAAGAAGTATACCTAATTTTATAGAATATTACCACGATTATAACTGAATAAGTAACATAGCGTCAGAGTGTATAGAAAACAAATCTATGCGCTCTATTTTATTGTAAAGGAGCAGATTTAAGAGTAAAGACAAAATGGCAGGAATCAATCAACTGATAGAAAAAGTTCTTGTTTCTGAACCCGTAGAGATAGACGGGCATAAAATTCAACGACTTACTATTCATGACTTTGTGAATAATGGATATTAGTCACCTATCCCAACTATCCAACAGATGCCGGGAAGTGAAGAAATGTACGCTGACAAAGACCATCTATGATGTAATAGAGGCCCAGAGGAAGGCCACAGCGAAGATATCGGAGTCAAGGGGCGGTGTCCTGTCAACAAAGGGGAGACAGCAAGGCTCAACGAGATCCTGGTGCCGCTGGTGAGGCAGGGGCAGATTTGTGCGCAATTAACCTTCAACAGAGCCATTATACCATAGAATGGGAGAGGAAAACGGGAACTTCGGTTTACAATCGACCCCATGGTCAAACGGTGTACAGCAAAGAGATACAATTCATGACGGAAAAGGTGCGAAGTGTGTTCGGACGGCCAAGGAAGAAAATATTTTTGCTATAATAGTATCTGTAAAAGTATGGGAACTGGTGGCAAGGCATGATTATTGGAGGAATATAAGATGTTGGGAGGCTCTTTTTGGGTGGCGCTTCTTCGCAATGGGATGGGGGCAGTGCTGATGATGACGGTATTTCTGCTGTTGGACCGCCCGAGATATGCAATGAAACGGACGGTGCTATGTTATGCGGCAGTGGGTGTTTTGCTGGCTGTCTTATTCAGCGTATGGTATCTGGCCGATAGGGACGGTTATATACGGTTTTCCGGACCGGCTTCTTTTTTGCCGATTGGTTTTTTCTGCGGGAAGATGAGCAGTGAGGGCATATATCTGTCGTTGTATAAAATGACGCTTTGCTTTTATTTTCTTGCTCTTTCCGTTTTCTGCGGGGTGGATATGGCACGTTGGTGGTTTGACGGGAATATTTGGTCGGATCTGGCAATAAGGTTTGTGCTGGATACGGTTATTCTCTGCTTTATAGCATTGAAATTCAGGAAAACATTTTTGGAGAATGTGGATTATTTAAGGAAAGAGATGGATTTATTCAGCGCGTTCATACTGGTAGGGTCTGTCCTTATGGCAGCTTTAGTAGCATACTGGCCGCCTATCCATACTTTTTCAGTGCTTAATATTGTACGGATTTTTATCATTATGGCTATGGCCGGAATTATGCAATATTTGATTTTCTATCTGTATATTTATTTGGGAAAGAGGCATGCCTGCCAGGAAGAAATGCTTCTGCTGGCAATGAACGAACAGTTCCTGCGCCGGCAGCTGGAGTTGGAAAAGCAGGCGGAAGAGGAGGCCTTGCGTATGCGCCATGACATACGTTATCACTGCGGGCTGATAGAAGATTATATAAAAAAGGGGGAGACGGAAGCTCTTCTTAGCTATGTGAAACAGTACGGGGAGGAGACGGAGACGCACAGGATAGAGCATTTTTGCAGGAATCGGGCTGTCAACAGCATATTGTCCGTATATTGCAGATATGCAAGGGAGGAAAGAATCCAGGTGACGGTGGATGTGGCAATTGCCAAAAGGCCGGCTGTCCGGGACATTGATTTGGCAGCAATCCTTGCCAATATTTTTGAGAATGCCATTTATGAGTGCCTGTGTTCCAAATGTGCGGATCGGGAGATTGCTTTCCGCATGTCTCAAAAGGGGCATAAGATAGTGATACAGTGCAGGAGTACATGTTCGTCTGAGATGCATTTCCGGAAATCTTCCGGGAAATCCTTGACGGAAGGCCGGTTAGGGCTGTCAAGTATTGAGAAAACGGCTTCCCGCTATGACGGGGAAACGGATTTTACGGTAGAGAACGGCATGCTTGTGACAAGAGTGCTGCTGAATCTGCCGCGCAGGGATAGGAATTAGTAAGCGGCCTGCCATGCCGTAAGCGGTTCGGAATTGCCGATTACGGCATGACAGGAAAGAATGCATAAGGATGCCGGGCATGCACAGTTGCGAAGTATGCAAAAAAAAGTGTAAAGTATGCAGAAAAACACAAAAAGAAGAGGAAGTTTGCTATAGTAGTGAAAACGGACAGAAAAGAGGTGCACAAGCAGCATGGGAAAAACAATGAAGGGCAGGCTGACAGTTTATGTGATATTAATGGTGGCGGCAAGTATTTTGCTGACTACGGCCGGAGCAGTCATAGTGGCGGCACGGAGTATGGTTCGGAACCGGGCAGAAGCCCTGCAGCTATATGCGGATAAATACGCAGAGGAAATCAATGCATGGATTGAAACCGAAAAGGCTTTGGCGGAGGGCACGGCTGCCAGCATAGAGGCCGTAGGAAACACGGAGGACGGCATAATCCGGGCGGTAGTGACTGCCCATGCCGCCGGCAGGGGGGAACTGCTGAATTTATACTGCGGAGTGGCTGACAGCAGATTTATCCAGTCCAATCAGGAAGCGGAGGTGCCTGAGGGATTTGACCCGGTACAGCGTGGGTGGTATGGGCAGGCGGCAGAAGAAAAAGGAACAATTGTCACAGACCCGTATCTGGATGCCATTACCGGTCAGATGTGCGCCACCATTGCATCCCCGGTTTACATAGAAGGGAAGTTAGCGGCGGTGGTGGGATTGGATGTTACCTTAGGGACGGTGACGGGATTGACGGAAAGCATCAATTATGCGGAAGGGGCATATGGCTTTCTGGCAGACGGCAGCGGAAAATTTGTGACACATAAAAATAAAGAATATGAGCCGGTAGGAGATGAAGCGACGGTAGTGGAAGATATTATGCCGGGTCTGTCAGGCATGATGTCGGGTGAAGACGGAAAAGTGGTAAAGCTGACGGATTATGATGGCAGTCAATGTTACTTTGCGGCAGCGGAAATTCGGGGCAGCGGCTGGAAGCTGGGGGTGGCGGAACCGGTTGTGCACACTAGGAATTCACTTTTGGCCATGGTGGGGGTGGCGGCAGTGATTGCCCTTGCGGTAGGCATTTTGGTGGCGGTGTTTATGGCCGGGCTGATTGGACGGATACTGGCTCCCGTACAGATGCTGAAGAGATTTGCATCGGGGGATTTTTCCGACAGTGTTTCCTCGGAATATGATAAAAAGATTCCGGCAGAATATAAAAATGAATCGGAACAGATACAGAAGGCTACGGTGGAAGTGAGGAGACAGATAAGGGATATCATACTCAGCACAAAGCAGGATGCAGAGGATATCAGTGCCATAGCAGAAAAAACATCGGAAAGCATGACAGAGTTAAATACGGACATATCCTATATTGCCGATTCTGTGGGAAATGTCAGGGAACAGGGGAATAAGGCGAAGGAACTGTCCAAGGACATCGAGCAGATGGCTCGGGAATTGGGAAATTCCATTGAAAATGTAGCAAGGAAGGCATTGGAGGCATCGGGGCAGTCTGCCGATATTTTGGCACGGGCAGGGAAGCAGTATGAAACCGCGGAGAATTCCGGCCGGGAGGCAGTGAGCATTTACCGGAAAACAAAGCCTGAACTGGAAAAGGCCATAGCCGACAGTCAGAAAGTACATGAGATAGAGATTCTTACGGATGAAATACTGGCCATTAGTTCCAGGACAAATCTGCTGGCACTGAATGCTTCCATAGAGGCTGCCAGGGCAGGAACTGCCGGACAGGGGTTTGCCGTAGTGGCGGAGGAGATCCGTCAGCTGGCAGATCACTCCAGACAAGCGGTCAATAAAATACGCAAAGTCACGGAGAACGTGACGCGGAACGTGTCTTCCCTGTCGGAGAGTTCTACACGTTTATTGGAATTTATGAATGGGAAAGTGATGGAGGATTATAAGGGGATGACGGAACTGGCTAAGATCTATAGCCGGGATGCGGAGTTTTACAGTGGGATTTCCGGTGAACTGGGTACATCTTCGGAGGAGATGAGCATAAGCATGGCGGGCATTAACGAGGCTATTTCCATGATTACGGCCTTAGTAGGGGAAATCGCGGAGTGTATCCAAAAAATAGGGCATTCTGCGGAAGTCTGCAGCGGAAACTCAGGGACAGTCCTGAAGCAGATGGAGGAATTGTCCGGACTGAGTGAACTTCTGAACCGGACAGTCGCATCATTTAAAGTGTGAGCAATAGGATGATTAACTTACTTTTAGGGAAAGGAGCATAATAACGGCAATGATATTGGTGATTGACTGTTGCATCAGGGGCGAAAAGTCGGCAACAAAGAAGTTATATGAAAGTTATCTGCATACCTTGGACGAGAGCAGGAAGACGGAAATATTAGTCTTGAATGAAATGTCCATTGCTCCTTTAAATACAGAAGAGATTGAACTGCGGGAGCAGTTGGTGGAAAGCGGGAATCTGCAGCATGAGATGTTCCGCTTGGCAAAGCAGTTTAAGGAAGCGGAGGAGATTGTCATCGCGGCTCCTTATTGGAATCTTTCTTTCCCTTCCCTGCTGAAAATTTATTTTGAGCATGTGGCGGTGAGGGGATTGACTTATGATTATGAAGGAAACCGGTGCATAGGATATTGCCAAGCGGAAAAGTTATCGTATTTCTCCACATGCGGCAGATATATCGGGGGAAGACATATGGGAGCGGAATATGTCAAAGCTTTTGCGTATATGCTGGGTATCGGGGAAACACAGGCATTTGTTATCGAAGGGATGGACATTGATGCCTCAAGACGGGAAGAAGTTTTAGGGCAGGGAATTAAAATCCGGCATATGCTGCAGGAAATGAAAGTCATAAAATAGAATAAAAAGGAGGCACCGAAGAAAATGCTTGGAGGTTCAGTGTATGTTGCATTCATCCGCATGGTAGTGAGCATAGGCGGGACAATTTTACTGTTTTGCTTAATGGATGAGCCGCGGTTCGGAAAGAAAAAAATTATAGGCATTTATGGGATTTATTTCCTTGCAGCCCTGCCGTTTTCCTGTGGCTGGTATATGATGGCAAAGAAAAGCTTTGTGCGGTTCGCGCCAATCACCCTTTTTATAATGATTGCCATAATATCTATCTATATAAGCAGTACCCGCATATATCTGACAATGTATAAGCTGGCGGTTACCTTTTTCCTGATGGGAGTGTTTATGATTGGGGGAATCGAAATATCCATGATTTTCTTCCATGGCAGCGTATGGGCAGATATTGCTGCCCGTCTGATTATTCTTCTGACAATGGCTTATGTGATTAAAAAATATATAAGAGATTCCATTAAGGGATTCGGCATGTATCTGGAAAGGGAGATGGACAGGTTCAGCATCATGGTCCTGATTGTCAGCCTTTTTTTCGGCATTCTATATGTGCTAAGACCTTATAATCAGGAAGAAATACGGGAACATCTTTTCCGTGTGCTGACGAATTTGTTTTTGGTCGGCACTTTGCAGTTTATGGTAATCCGGCTGTATCTTCATATCGGAAAGGAATCGGAATACCGGACGGAAAACCAGCTGATGCAGATGAACCATAGGCTGCTGGAGAGGCAGCTGGAATTTTTGGAGGAGTCGGTGGAAACCGGGAGACATATCCGCCATGATGCAAGACACCATAATATGGTAATAGCAGAATATGTCCGTAGGGGACAGTGCGAAGAACTGCTGAAATATCTGGGGGAATATGAGAAAGAACTGGATGAGGGGGCGGCACCGTTAATCTGTGAGAATATAGCGGTCAATAATCTGCTGTCCGCATATACAAGAAAGGCGGAAAGAGAGAACATTAAGGTTTCGTTGGATATTGTCATGGAAGAACGGTGTGCCGTACAGGACATTGACTTAGTTACCATACTTTCCAACGCATATGAAAATGCCATCTACGGATGCTTGGAGGCACGGAATCAGCTGCCGGACAGGGAATGCTTTATCAATGTTCTCGTGAAGAGAAAAAAGAATAAGCTGGTTATTTACTGCAGCAATACATGTAAGTTTCAGCCTGATTTACAGGACGGATATCAGAAGCCTGAATTTACAGGAGGAATCGGCGTATCCAGTATCGTAAAGTCCGCCAAGAATTATGGCGGGGAGCCGGATTTCCGGATAGATAATGGGGTATTTGTATTCCGGCTGATTATGAATATTCCCATAGAGTGACGGCAAGTGCAATTGCTTGATTTTCCGTTTTGCAGATGCGCAGCATAGAAACAGCAATGCATATAAAACAGCAATTTTTCAGAACATCGAAAAGTTGCTGTTTTATATGCATTTGCGTAACAGTTCAGCCTGAATGTTGTGTTGAGAGGAGGACGCACGGGAGGGATTTT
>CAJUIM010000154.1 GCA_910586275.1 uncultured Lachnospiraceae bacterium
TTAGTACCGCTGCGTTTGCCGCAGAGCGAAAGCGTGTCCGAATAAAAACATCATTCCTGATGTGGGCTGCGGTTTAAGTTAATGACATTGGGGGTGCACCGGATCTTTGCCGGACTGTGCTGTCTGCCGGTATACTCTCAGCGAAAACGCCGGAAAACGGATTACCGTATAAAGTGTTAGAAAAATATTGAAAAGGTTAAGAAAACAAGGTACAATAATTAAAAAAGAAAAAGGGAAGGCCGAAAGAGCCGTATGTTTCGGCTTAAGAAAGGAGAAGGACTTAGAAATGAAAAAGTGGTATTCTGGCATGGCAGCACTGGCGCTTCTGACGATGATATTTTATGGCGTGCTGGCGGGCAAGCCTTTTTTGCAGATGGCGGCCGGGCCGCAGGAAGAGTTGGGAGGGCGTGGGTTTGAGCAGCTGGAAGGGGAATATATTGCCTATGAAGTAACCCACCCGGTAGTGTCGTATGTAGAGGAATATTATTCCGGCGATTCGGAGAGAATCAGCAAAATGGCTTATGTGACCTATGACGAGGAAAGGCAGGCATTTTTAAAGATTGTGATGCCGGACCGTAAGACCGGCGACATGGACAGACTGCTGAATGCATTGAACCGTTCGGAGGAACTGAAAGCCAGCTGGGGGGATCGGCAGGCGGAAGAGGAGCGTCCGGTTCCTGTTAACGGTTCTTTGACAGAAATCACGGATGCGGATGAAATCCGGGAGATTCTTGAGGCAATGACCGGAAGTGAGTCTGCCAGCACTGCGGAGATGAATGCACTGGCGCAGGCGCAGCCCGGCTGGTATAGGATTGAACTGGGATATATTGGCGGCATTTCCGGTGCGAATCTGAGCATCTGTGCGGTGGCTGCAGGTGCGGCATTGCTGGTATTGCTGATTTGCCTGTTTTCTCTCGGCAGCAAGAAGGGCGGCAGGGCAGGCCGCGGGCACGGCAGTGCCAAAGAGCAGCTTTTGGAGAAACAGCGTGCATGGCTGGAACCTTGGTGCATACAGGGGAGCAAACGAAGGGGCAGGCAGTCGGTGCTGTATCTGCTTACTGCGGCGGCGGTGATGCTGGTATTGGGATTGGCAGTGGGCTTTGACTGGAAGATGATTTTGGCTTGCCATCTGGCAATAGGACTGACCGCAGGTGAATTAACGGGAGTTGCCGTGCTGGCAGGGGGGCGTGCCGCTTTTTCACCGGATAAGCTGATTCGGATGTTCGGCAAAAGCTTGGAGAAATATATTCCGTCCCAAGAGGAGCAGGAGGCTCTGGCAGAGGAGATTCTGGCGGCGGAGGCTGAGTGGAATGTGCTGGAGAAAGGAAAAGAGGAGATTCTGTACGGGATTCTCGGAAGCCGCTACTGGGTAGTCTTTTCCGGGAAGGGCAATCTGACCGTGATGGATGCAGAGCGCATGGAAAAACTGGAGACGGAGACGATTTCCGGGCAGATCCGTGTAAACAATGTGCGCACTAATTATCTTTATTATAATGTCCGGGCTTTCTATCAAGGTTCCCGGGCGAAAAAGAGCGGCGATGTATCCGTTAATTTCAACAAAGAAGATACCGCCGGGCGTTTCATGATGTTGGCGCGTAAACGTCTGGGAGAACGGGCGGACGAGATAATACAGCCGTAGTTGTTTACATAGAGGACTGCTGATGAATCACTTTATGTTTTTCCCTAGTACATCCTTCGACAAATAGCTGGATCAAACACGCAGAATGCTTTTCTGAGTGTGCAGGTCAAAAAACGTAGGAGTAGCGGGCTACGCTGAGGATTTTTGACCTGTGCAATCGGGAAAGCAGGCAAGTGGTTGGTGTAGCGCGGCATCTGTTCGGGAAAGTGCATGGGAAAGATGATTTATGAGCAGTGATTGGGAGAAGGGAGAAGAGAGATGATTCGGAAATTACGAATGGGACAGTTTAAAGATATTGCTTGGATAGTGTTGCTTTTGGGGGCGATGTGCGGTTTTATGCTTTGGAAAATGGGACCCGGGCTTGTGGATCTGATACTGGGAGCCAAGCCTCTGACGGCGGAAGACAGGCTGGAAGATTTGGAGGGGACTTATGTGTCTTGGGAGGCATCCTGCCCGTTGGAGGAATATATGGAGACTACCAAGACGACAAAGGTGAACGGGGTATCCACAGGGACAAAGAAGTACCGCTCTTCTTGGGTGGTAATTGACGAGGACCGGGGAATCTGTATTTCGGTGGAAGTGCCGGCAAAACGTGAGGATGAGATGGAAATGCGTGCCAGCCGGTTTTTTAAGGCTATGGAGGAAGGGGAAGATCTGCCGGTAGGAGGCGTACCGGTGGCAGGTACATTGGAGAAACTGGAAGGGGAGGAACTGAGGTACTTTAAATATGCAATGAGGGAAATGGGCTTTCCGGAGGAAACCGTGGTATATCAGATTCGGGACGGAGTGGTTCATGGGGAGTCTAAGTCAAATATTTACGGGATTTCGGCAATCGGCGGATTCCTGCTGCTGATTTTGCTGTTTCTAATATTTAAGACCTTTAAAAATTCTGCCGGTAAGCTGATCGGGGAATATTTGGCAGCGCATCCGGAGGTGAGCATGGAACAGCTGGAGAGTGACTTTGAGGCAGCGAAGGCGATGCATGGCATCTGGGTAGGAAGGAATTGGACATTCAGTGCCAAACTGGAGAAGCTGCTTTTGGACAACCGGCAGGCGATATGGGTACATACCGGTTCCGTACGTCAGGGGCGGGGAGTGAATTTCTATGTCTGGTGGGAAATGCTGGATGGCAGTCAGCACCAAGTTTCTCTTTCTTCGGAAAAGAAATGTAAAGAGATTATGGAGAGTTATGGTTCCTTTCAGCATATGGCGGTGGGCAATAACCCGGAGTATGGCTATCTGCTGCGGAATGACAGGGAGGCGTTCCTGGATATGAAATACCGTGGAAGCATGGAAGGATAACGGAAGTAAGCGATACAGCCGCGGATGTTTTAAGCGGTTTTCAGATCGGCTTTTCAGGAAAGAAAGGGAGCAGAACAGCGCATCGGCGGCTGTCCTGCTCCCTTTATGCACACGGATGTCCCAAGGAAGGATGTGGATGCGCCCTTCCTTTGGCACAAATCTCCCACAAATTGTGACGCACATCTGCCGGAAAGCAATTTTCAAATACGCTCTAGCTGCCTGCCGGAACGTATTTCAAGAAAACGGAAGATATCCTCATATAAGGCATCTTTATCTTCTAGGTCGGCCATAAGCCATCTCTGGCCGTTTCCTTCTTTTGTCCGGCTGTATATTTCCTGCAATGCGGGTGTACAGTCCGGCAGTATGGATTCAAAAGGTTCTTTTTCTTTCGGCCCCACTACGAGCAATACGGTAAAATAGGATTCTCTGGGATATATGGTGCAGAGGCTTTTTCCCGATTTCCGGAACTTCACATTCCATCCTTTTTCCCAGCTGCAGGAACTGAATTCAATTTTTTCACGGCATTTATATTTTTCTTTGATTTCGGCGCAGAAATCCCGGAAAACAGGATTTTTAATATAGTCTCCGATTTCATCCAAGGTAGGGCAGTAGGTTTTGTCTTGTAATGGAAGCATATTTTCCTCCGGTTAAACTATAGATTTTTATTCCTTTTTGTCTTGTTTCCGGTTTTTCTCTTGGTCTTCCTGATCGGTCTGGAGAAGGTCAAAGGATGCCATGGTATGTCTGTCTTTGACTTTCCCATACAGCCAGATATAAATCCAGAGCAGGATGGGCAGGCATACAGTGGCGGCCAGACAGGCACGGAATAGCGCATCCGAACCGGGAAAGTCCAAGAGAGACACCACAAAAGTGGCAATGTATAAGGTTAAAAGGGCAATGATGCAAATCCATGCCGCTATTTGTTTGGCTTTGTTTTTCATGAGGCTCCGTTTCCTGACAGCGGCAGGGGAACAAGGGAAGACTCCCTGCCGCTGTTTTGTTTTTTCAGTTTTTCTTATCTTGATAAATGGTGGCTATGCGTGCCGCTTTTTCCGGATAGTTTGTCTTCAGGTACATCAGATACTGCAGTGCGCTTCCTTCAAAAGGATGTGCATCTCCCAATAAACCCACTTCATAGCAATTGCGGGTTACATTAATGATGCAGTTTTCCGTATGGTCTTCTCTGCAGTTCTTACATTCTTTGAGAATATGGGCAATTCCGGTTTCCAGTTCCAGTTCGTCAAATACTTTGAAATCCGTGGTGGGAATATGTTCCGTCCCCCGAGGAATTTCTTTCTTCGGTTCTTTCCTGTAATTTCCGATACACTGCTTGGCATAGCCGATGATGCAGGCAGACCCTTTGCATTGGCCGCAGTCGGCTTCGCCTTTACAGCATTGTTTCAGGTCTTTTTCTGTCAGTTCGGCATTGAATCCTTGTTTTTGTTCGTTTTCCATAAGTACCTCCGGTCGGGGTTAATGTTTTCAGCGGTTGGTAAGAAGCCTCCGGTTGGCAGGATTTTCGTAGTCTTTGTGCACTCCGTCATCCTCATAAAGAAGATATTCCGCATCTTTATAACCGAGCAGCTGCAAGGTGCCCATATCAATACGTTCCACGCTTTCCGCAGCATCTGCCACAGGGATGCATTTGCCGGCACGGATGAACAGGGGCACTTCATTGAGTTCGATTTCCACATAGTGATGCCCGGCCGCAAGTTCTTTCCGGTAAATGGTGCCGTCCGGCATAAACTTCACAAACATCATTTCCTCGGGAAGATATACATAGCGTCCCCTTGCATTCTGGGTGTAAACCGGGGCAATCATGATTTCACTGCCTAACATCAGCTGGTCTTCCACCTGTGCGGCCATTTCGTCTCCGGGATATTCAAAGGCCAGCGGCTTAAAGTATAAGTCATCGGAGAGGGCGGCTTTCATATATTCACTGTACAGGTAAGGGAGAAGGCGGTAGCGCACTTCTATGATATGGCGGAAGTCTTCCGTCCCTTCGAACTGATAGCATTCCTGCTCTCTGGTGCCGAGGGCAGCATGGTTTCTCATAAGAGGAGTAAATACGCCGAGAGCCAGCCAACGCAATAACAGGTCCCTGGTAGTGTCCGCCCCGAAACCGCCCAAGTCGGCGCCGGTATACAGAAATCCGCACATATTCAGGGAAGGCATCATTTTTAGGTTCAGCAGAATATGGGACCACCAGGACTTGTTGTCGCCGGTCCATATGCCGCCGTAACGGTGCATGCCGATATAAGAGGAGCGGGAGAACATTAAAAACCGTTTTTCCGGAGCAATGCGCTCAAAGGCTTCCCCGGCAGCCCTGGTCATATTATAGCCGAACAGGTTATGGATCTTGTCATGACGTATTTTCTGTCCGCCTGCCTGATGATAAAAAGCCGCATAGTCTTTTGGATTATTCGCTAAATTCATAATGACATATTTTATGTAAAAGGGAGGCACTTCATCGGTTTTGCCGTCTACGAATTTGCGCATGAGTTCCGTTAATTTTTCCAGTCCTTCCGGCGTATAGAAGATGGACGGCTCATTCATATCGTTCCAAAAACCTTCGATGCCCTGTTCGGTCAGGGTGCGGTAATAATCTCCGAACCACCGCCGCGCTTCCGGGTTTATCACATCGGGGAAGTGGGTATATCCCGGCCAGACAGCCGCCACGAAATCGCTGCCGTCTTCTCTTTTGCAGAAATATCCGTTTGCCACCCCTTCCTCGTAAACCGGATAGCCTTTTTCTATTTTCACGCCGGCATCTATAATGGGGACAAGCCGTATGCCTTTGGCTTTCATCTCTTGTACGAAGTCCGGAAAGTCCGGGAAATTTTCTTCGTTCAAGGTGAAATCCTTATAGTCCTGCATATAGTCGATATCCATGTAAATCATATCGATGGGGATGTGGTTTTCCCGGTAACCGTCCGCTGCTTTACGGAAGTCATCTTTTGTCTTATAGCCCCAGCGGCTCTGTCCGAAGCCGAAAGCGAATTTGGGCGGGATATAGCTTCTGCCGATGATTTTCCGGAACTGCTTCACAATGTCATAAGGGCTTTCTCCGTCTATTACATATAGGTATAAATCCGCTTCCCCGCAGGAGATAGTCAGCAGATCCGACCGGGTATAGCCGATATCAAAGGTAAGCTTTGCAGGATAGTCCACAAACAGGCCGAAGTTTTTGCTGCCGGCTATGATAAGGAAATTGTGAGCCGCATATAAGGATCTTTTGTCTTCGGTATGCTCCGGGTCGTCCGCGGCATCGCTGATATAGCAGTATCCCCGCTTATTGATGCCTCTGTTGGCTTCGCCCAGGCCATAGGCTATGTCGTTTTTTTCCAGTTGGCAGCGGAAGCAGAAGCCCTCGGTAAGGCTGATTTCCCCTACGGCAGGGATGCCTTCCGAGAGGGGGATGTCCGCGGTTACCGCCTCCGTTTCAAAGGGCTGTCCGTATTTGAATTTCTGAACCATTCTTTTTTCCTCCTTGCAAATAGCGTCTCACCTGTCTGCGCAGGATGCCGGATTGACCCTATGGGACAAGACTGCGGCTTTCGGTGGATTCGCATTGGATATATGAATGTATTATAAGGGATTATGGGAGGATTGGCAATGGGATTAATCTTTCAAACACGGAAATCAATTTTCGGCTTTATGCCTGCGCCGACATTTCCGTTCAGAGCATCGGCAGGGACAGTCTGCACCGCATGGCAGTCTCCCGGCATGGCGCTCCCTTCCGTCCGGCGGCTGCGGTATATTGTG
>CAJUIM010000155.1 GCA_910586275.1 uncultured Lachnospiraceae bacterium
TTTAAATGCCAGATTGCAAACAGGAAACTTGAAATAAGGACTGCATAGAGGTTGCCCCGTCTCTGCCTTGCGACGTGAAAAATAACCCCACGGTAAAATATATCCTCCGTCGCAGGCCCAAGCAAAGCCGTATACAGGATTCCCGGCAATGTATTTACGAATACCGCATTGTTCGATATCGATACTCCCCCGATATCCCTTAAACTTTTTTCTACGAAATCCCAAAAAAACAGTAACAAGGCTCTGTGCCCAAGGCATATCCCAACCCCTATGGCGGCTGCCCAAACGCAGTATTTCAATTCTTTCCTTCCCAATGAACACAGAGCAGGTTCTTTGCATAAATAACTCCGGAAAATGTAAATAGAAATCAAAGTAATAAACACCTGGCTATATGCGCTTAACGTCCATCCCCAAACAGGGTCTGCTACCGGTATCATACTCATCAATAAATGTGCCAGCACACATATTGTCTCAAATACTACCCAAATCACCAATTCCACTTAACTTCATCTCCCTCTGCGGCTTCCATATCTGTTCAGAAAGATCCCCTTCACAATTTCGCATAAAGCATAGCACCCTATTTCATGGTATTGAAACATGGCGTCATTGATATTTCAATCCCGAGTTTGCCACTTGAATAAACCAGCTTTCATTTTAGATCCACAAGCCATTTTCAACCAAATTCCGGCAAGTGATTTTTCCTTTTGTTTGCTATTATTTTTAGATATTAAGAAACCTTATAGATTCCCCTCCATCCTCTCCCTCAATTCCTCCCAAGCCTTTACGGTCAGCACGCTGCTATCCTCTGCATAAGGCAAATCCATTGCCCCTATGTACCACACCGGCAGCAGACCTGCATTCCTAGCTCCGTTTATGTCGCATTCGTACTGATCTCCCACATACCAGACCTCATCGGGCCTTAATCCGGCTTTCTCCAAAGCAAGGCCAAACAGTCTTTTATCGGGCTTACGGAACATATAATTACTTGAGGTAACAATAAATTCAAACGTATTTTCAGGCAGCAGCCTATGGATGCGTTCCGCAACCACGGACGGATCATAGGAAATATTGCTGATTACTCCCGTACGGATATTTCTGCTTTTCAGATATTTCAGGAAATCTTTTATCCCTTCCGTGGGAACTCCCGGTGCCGCGGCATCCCAAAACACGGTATCCCTCTGCGCATTGCTCAGCCCGATTTCTATTCCCAGGGATTCATAAAGATAAGGCGAAAACATCGCAGTCGGTATTTCCGTCCGGCACAAATGCCTTTTTTCCGGCTGAAATCGCCCTAACTCCCGGTTGATTTCATCCGCTTTGGCCTGCACCTGTTCTGCCGACAGATGATATTTATTTTTTATGGCATACCGCAAAACTGCCGCCGTCCCTTTCACACCGTCAAATTTCCGTTCCGCCACAAGTGTCTGCCCGTAATCAAACCATATCATTTCCGGCTTCTTCCGTTGAATGGGCTGCGGAAACAAGTCCGTCCTCCCATGCGCCTGCCCGAAATAACCTTCCTGCAGCAGCAGTTCCAATACCCGCGCTTCCCGCTCCAACATCACCTGCAGTTCCTCCCGCCCGTTCCTCCTGTTGACGTCAATGGCAGCCTGCGGACTTACGAATACAAGGGTAAACTCCTCCTCCACCTCATAGGCATCCAGCTTTTGCTCCCCGTAGACCTCCTGCACCTCGCAAAAGAAATAATAATTATCCTGTATGAAAATATCCTCTTCTTTCCCCTTCTGCACCCGATGCACCTGCCCGTATTCCCGCAGTGAGTTTTGCACCACCCTTAAGCCGGTCTCTTCCAAGACTTCTCTTGTCAGGGCATCTTCCATACGTTCTCCGTCCTCTATGCCGCCGCCCGGAAATTTATAGTAATCATATTTCTTACTATATACCATGGCGGCTTTTCCGTCTTTCACAATAATGCCTCTTGCAGAGGGACGGCGGAACACATTTCCGCCGCAGTCATAATCCTTTTTATCCAGTTCAAACAACATGCGCATTTTTATCCCCCGTTCCATGGCAATACAGCACCGAATCCCTTTGTGCCCGCTGTCTTACCCCTGCTTCACTATATACTCCTGATACTTTCCGGCATCCGCCCTATGGCAGTCTGCCGTAATTGCTATTCCGTCTTCCGTAAATTCCTGCTTATATACCGAAGCATGTTCCATCAGCCAGGAAACCGCCTGTCCCTGCGTATAGGGAAATAAAAACTCGGCTTTCACATAATCGGCAAATACTTTATCCTGAATCATCTGCGCCAGTTCTTCCAGCCCCTGCCCGCTCTTGGCCGACATATAGATTTTATTGTCTCCGACCAGCCGCGGCAGTTCGTCCGCCGCCCCGCACAGATCCGCCTTATTATAAATATAAAGCATGGGAATATCCCCCGCGCCGATTTCCGAAAGCGTCTCCTCCGTTACTTTTATCTGCTGGTTATGATTTTCATCGGAACAGTCCGCCACACAGAGCAGCAAATCCGCATGCTTCACCTCATCCAAAGTGGAACGGAAAGCTTTTACCAATCCATGGGGCAGTTTATGGATAAAACCTACCGTATCGGAAAGCAGCATTTCCCTGTTATTCCCCATATCGATCCGGCGTACGGAAGTATCCAGCGTGGCAAACAGCATGTCCTTTTCCAATACCTTCTTTTCCTCCCCGGCTGAATACTTGTCGATCATCCGGTTCATCAGCGTAGATTTCCCTGCATTGGTGTACCCTACCAAAGCAACCTTCGGTATCCGGGACTCCTGCCGCTGCTTCCCTTGTGTCTCCCGTTCCTTTGTCACTTCCTCCAGTTCCCGGCGGAGTTCTGTCAGGCGCCGCTCTATCTTCCGTCTGTCCAGTTCCAGCTTCTTTTCCCCTGCGCCCCTGCTGCTCATGCTGCCGCTTGTGCCGCCCTGCCTGGTCAGGGCACCATGCATCCCCACCAGCCGGGACAATAAATACTGCAGCCTTGCCGTTTCCACCTGCAGCTTCGCCTCCCTTGTCTGTGCCCGCAGGGAAAAAATCTCCAGAATCAGCGCGGTACGGTCCATGACCGGCCTGTCTATTTCCTTCTGCAGATTCCGCAGCTGGGAAGGAGTCAGGGAATTATCGAAAATCACAAGATCGGCCTCCAAAGCTTCCGCATACTCCTTTACCTCTGTCACCTTTCCCGTGCCGATATAAAATGCCTTATTCACGCTGTCCATCTTCTGTGTGACCATGCCTGCCACCTGCATGTTGCATGCCTTTGCCAGTTCTCCCAATTCTTTCATGGAGCGTTCAAAATCCTCTTCCTCTCCGGTGTCTACCCCTACCAACAATACCTTTTCTTTCTCTTCCATATAACTCCTTTCCCGGCGCATGACAGAACCGAACCAGGCCGATGGCACATTCATTCCGGCAACCCGCCAAGTTATGCCATGCCCCCATATCTCACCCCTGCCTATACAATCTCATTGAGCAATACCCTGCCAAGCCTTTTTATTTTATAAAGCTTGTTTTGCAGTTCTTTCTTTTCCCCCGCCGTTCCCGCAAACCGGAAACAGGCTTCCGTTTCCCCATACCCAAAAATCCATGCCGTCAGCGCTTCAATGGATACTGCCAGCCCGCAGGGGTGCTTCCGACGGGCATCCTTTTTTGCGATTTCCGCTCTTTTTTCCGAAAAGAAACATTCCCATACCCCACAGTTCCCTGTCAATATGGGATCTGCCACGGAAATATCCAGCCTGACTTCCTCTTCTGCACGCAGCAGCGACAGCATGGCACGGACATCCGCAATTCTTGCCATAATCACCGGCTTTACGGTTTCCGCACGCCCCATAGGGCAGTCCTCCCAAGGTTCTTCCCCGGAAAAGACCGCCTCCTGTACCTCCCGTTTTTCTCCCTCCTGGGTATATAAATAATAACCCTCTATCCCATTCGTTCCCTCCTTAAGATATATGCCTCCCCTCTGTGCTTTCAGTTCCTTCTCCATTAGGCCAAAATATGCCTCATCCCGCCGGATAAACATATCATAATCCCGTTCCAGGCAGTTCCGGGCAAAATCTGCCAGATGCCGTAAGTCTGTTCCGCTTCCCAAACTGCCGCATAAACGGAAGCCACCGTTCAGCCGCCGGGGCATGCACCGCTCCGCCCGGCTATAAATATAGGCAAATTGATACGGATAATATATTTCCGGATCCGCCGGCATAAGGAAGGTAAAAGGATGCCCTTTTCCGTACATATCCTGCAAAGCTTCCTTCAGCAGCCTGTCCATGCACCCTCTGTGCCGATATTCTGCCTTAGTGGCAACTCCCACGATATAATTAATCTCCCGGCAGGAAAAACTATCTCCCGTACGGATCATCATAGGATATGGGGAAAGATACAGCATAGCCGCCGCTGCTTCCCCTTTCCGCAGCACATAGCCATGATTCCTATGAGCCTTTTCCCGAAAATAATAATCGGTGAATTCTTTGGAATCTTCATAAAACACCTCTTCCCAAAGCGGCCGCAGCTTCCTGCATGCTTCCCCTTCCAACCGTTCCGCCCGGAACAGTGCAGCCTCCGGACGACTTGCCTCGGGCGGCGCACCTTCCGGGCTGCCTGGCTGGGACGGCATGTCCTCCCGGTCCTCTGCATAAAACCGGCTTTTCTCCTCTGCGCTCATTCGGCCACCTCCTTTTTTCCTGCATTTGCCGGCCCAACTGCCGTCTGCCGCAGGTTACGCGCCTTTACATCAGCATCGTCACTCTCCCGCCATTTCGTTCGTCTTCTGACGTCTGCAGCCGCCGCAATCCCCACACCGGCTCCCATCGGCCGCATTCTCCGTGTAACAATCCGCCGGACTGGTCAGCAGGCAGACTGCCTGTGCGGAAATGCCCTCTCCCCTTCCGGTAAAACCCAGTCCTTCTTCCGTAGTTGCCTTCACGCTTACATAAGACACATCCATCCCTAACGCCTGCGCAATATTTTCTCTCATTTTCTCAATATGCAGACTCATCTTAGGAGCCTGTGCGATAATGGTGGCATCTATGTTTTCGATAAGATAACACTTCCCTTCCAGTATTTCCCCCACCCGCCGCAATAACTCCATGGAAGAAATCCCTCGGAACTCTGCTTCCGTATCCGGAAAGTGTTTTCCGATATCCCCCAAAGCCGCCGCTCCCAACAGGGCATCCATAATGGCATGCAGCAGCACGTCTGCATCCGAATGCCCCAACAGTCCCATTTCATAAGGTATTTTCACTCCTCCTATAATAAGTTCACGGCCGTCTGCCAGCCTGTGCACGTCATATCCTGTCCCAATCCTCATTTCCGCCTCCTATTCCTGCGGTTTTTCCGCATTTCTGCCTTTTCCTTCCGCCTTTTACGGCCGTTCTATAAACAGCATAACTATTTCTTTCTAACGTTTCCTGCGCAGAACCGTAAATTAAGCATGAACAGTTCCTTACGGAAATCGTCTGCTATAGATTATATCATTATTTTTCCGAAATAGGAATGTATTCATGCACTTTGTTTTCCCTATTTCATATTTTATACTAAAAACAGAGAGAATAATTTTATGAAACCATCTGTGAATTATATCGGAATTACCGGAATCATTGAACGCATGACTTCCATGCGGGATGATTGCTGCAATCAGGCGATTGCTCTGCGCACCATGAACGGCATGGTGAATTTCGTCCTATCCCCCGGCACCTATGTGGTGGACAATACCCCCCTGCGCACCGGCATGCGGATTACGGCTTTTTATGACAGCAGCCTGCCGGTACCTCTCATATATCCGCCCCAATATCAGGCCGCCTTTATCGGACGTACCGAACCTTCGGAAAATATGATGATTGCCTATTTTGACCGCAACCTTCTCTCCGCTGAGAATCAGCTGAAACTGAACGTCGATTCCGGCACCCGCGTCACCACCGCCAACGGCCAGCGTTTTCCCTGCAGTCTGGGAAATCATCTCCTTATTGTTTATTACGGTGCTTCCACAAGAAGCATCCCGGCTCAGACAACACCGGACAGAGTGATTGTTTTTTGCTGAATTTTTTTCAGCAAAGGAAACGACAGTCTCAAATCTCTCACAGACAGAAGTTCTTACGGTGTTCCCCGTCATAACGATAAACGGATTCCCGATCAGCCTGTCAAAGCCGAATCCGGAGATATACAGCACTTTCTCCGGATTCCGGCATTTAAACTTCTCCGCCATCCCATTTGTAAATCTTTAGACACTTCCTTTGAGCAAGAGGTTGCACATGGAAAAGCTAAAGTGCAGCTTTCCCACGTCCTGCAAACAAAGTTACCCACAATTCCATAAGACAGCCCTTTATACACATTCCCACACAATGCCGACTACTACGGAATCCCCCGCATTCTTCTTTCTTTTTCTCATGTATATATAATTTAGCTGAAATAATCCGTACAACGTTCATCTGCTGTTCTTGTATTATTCGAGAAAACGAAATATAATATATGATATTGGAGGTGTATTATGGATTATATGACGCTTAAACAAGCTGGTAAAAAATGGGGTATCTCTCCCCGCATGATAAATTATTACTGTTCTGCCGGACGCATTGCGGGGGCTGAAAAAATGGGAACAGTTTGGTTGATACCAAAGGACGCTGAAAAAACCATTGACGGAAGATTAAAAGAAAAGCGGGGAAACTTGAAATGAAGCATATTTTAATAATTGATGATGACATTTATATAGGGAATGT
>CAJUIM010000156.1 GCA_910586275.1 uncultured Lachnospiraceae bacterium
AAAACTCGCGCACGGGCGTCCGCCTCCCAACATTACATTCCGGCTGAACTGTTACCGGAAATCAATGCTGAATTTTGTGCCTGTGCTTCCTTGTCCGTAACGCACAAAAGCCGGTGTTCGGTTTTATGTCTGCACCGACATTTCCGCCGAATGTATCAGGACAGCCAAGACGGTCCGGCAAGGTATCCGGTGCATACCGCAAACATAATTTTTTCAGACCATCGAAAAACGCCGGCACTTAGGCACTGTATTTCAGTGCCTTAGTACCGTTGCGTTTGCCGCTGAGCGAAAGCGTGTCTGAAAAAATTATGTTTGTAGGTGCGCACCGGATACCTTGCCGGACCGTCTTGGCTGTCCCGATACATTCAGCGGAAATGCCGGTGCAGACATAACCGAGCACCGGCTTTTGTGCGTTACGGACAAGGAAGCACAGGCACAAAATTCAGCATTGACTTCCATGCATTATAAACAGTTCCCATACAGCGCATTTTTCATTTTCCTCAGAACCGGCAAAGTCCCTGCGTCCTTACACTGAGTCATAAACACAATGCTTATCCTGTTCTGAGGATCGTTGCTGAAATAGCAGCCCAGCCAGCCGTCCCAGCCATACTCCCCTCTGCTGCCCATATGCAGTGCCTTCCCTTCCTCCTGCAGAATGCGCAGAAGATTACTATAGGCATAGCCCCTTATATGGGTAAACTGTTTTTCCATTTCCTGCTGCTGGTTCCAAAGCAGCCCGCCGTTCACCATAAAGCGCACCGTATGCTCCCCCAGCACCCTCCTGCCGTTATATATGCCCCCCTGCAGAAGCATATGCGCAAACCGCATATAATCGTCCACTGTGGAAACAAGCCCTGCACCGCCCGATTCAAAAGCCGGCTCCCTGTCCATGGCATTGATAATTCCCAAATGATTCCCGCAATACGGTTCCATGCCGTCTATCCCCGTCTGATAAGTCACGGCCAACCTCTCCCGCTTTTCCTCCGGCACATAAAAGCCGGTATCTTCCATCCCCAAGGGCTCAAAAAAATTCTCCCGCAGATATCGGGAAAAAGCCACGCCGGAAACCTTCTCAACAATGGCACCCAGCACATCCGCACAGCTGCTGTACAGCCATCCGCTGCCCGGCTGGAAAGCCAAGGGACATTTCCCCAGCCGCTCCGTAAACTCCGCCGTGGACATAGGATGATCCGTGAAAAGCCTCCGGTCCAATTCCACGAACACCTGATCCGTCTCTCTTCCGGCAGGCCCGGCATATCCGGGATACATCAGTCCTGCCGTCATATCCATCAGATCCTTTACCATAACATCCCTCTGCACGGGAACCCGTTCCCCTGCCTTCCCCTCCACGGTCTGTCCGCGAAAAGACGGAAAAAAAGCCGCCACAGGCTCTCCCATATCCAGCCGCCCTTCTTCCGTCAGTTTCATGACAGCTGCCGCAGTAATCGGCTTTGTCATGGAATACAGGCGGAAAATGCTGTCCCGCTGCAGCTTCTTTTTCTGCTCCACATTCCTATAGCCGCTCTGTAAGTAACAGATTTCCCTGCCTTCTTTCTGCACGCAGAAATTGGCTCCTGCTATTTCCTTATTATCCACTGCCTTATCCAGGATCTCCTGCAGCCTCCGTATATTTTCTTCTTTCATCCGCTTACCCTCCCAAATTCCGGTCATTTTCATCCGCGTAAGCCGGCCGAAACCGCCTTTCCGGCTGCCCGCGGACAGTGTATCCGCCATTTACCATTATAACAGAAAATTTTTAAGAAATATATCCGTTTTTTCTTGCCGCTGCCATTTTATGCCAAAAGAACCGGCTTTGCTCAGATTGTCCTGAAATCCCCCTCTCCAAAGGACTTTTCCACATATGCCCGCAATGCCCTATGCTCCTCCAAAGCCAGTTCCTCATCCTCCGCCAACAGCTTTTCCACACATTTTTCCGCCTTTTTCAGCAACCCGGCATCCTGATACACATCCCCGATCTTAAAATCCATCAGCCCGCTCTGGCGGATACCGAACAAATCCCCCGGCCCTCTCATTTTTAAATCTTCTCCCGCAATAAAAAAGCCGTCGTTGGAACGGTTCAGAATATCCAGCCGGTCAAACGCCTGCGGCTTGCCGGAGCCGTTGATGAAAATACAGTAAGACTGATGTTCCCCCCTGCCCACCCGTCCCCGCAGCTGATGCAGCTGTGCCAGCCCGAAACGTTCCGCGTTCTCTATCATCATTACCGTGGCATTCGGCACATTAATGCCCACCTCAATAACCGTAGTGGATACAAGCACGTCAATATTATGAAGGGCATATTCTTCCATGATTCTGTTTTTATCCGCAGGCCGCATTTTCCCGTGCAGACAGCCAACCCGCAGTTCCGGCGGCAGCACGCTCCTTAGCTTTTCCGTATATGAAGTGACATTCTCCACGCCCTCCAATTCCCCTTCCTCCACCATCGGACAGATCACATAGACCTGCCGGCCGGCGGCTGCCTCTCTGGCAAGGAAACGGTAGGCCTTTTCCCGGTAGTCCGTGCCTACCACGCAGTTCTTAATAGGAAGCCGGTCCGCCGGAAGTTCATCCACTACGGAAATATCCAAATCACCGTACAGAATAATGGCCAAGGTCCTGGGGATAGGTGTTGCGCTCATAACCATCACATGGACATTTTCCCCTTTTCCTGCCAGCCGCTCCCTCTGCCGCACGCCGAACCGGTGCTGTTCATCCGTAACTACCAATGCCAGATTCCTATATTCCACCCGTTCCTGAATCAACGCATGAGTGCCGATTATCACATTGACCGTTCCGCACTGCACCGCCTCATACACCTGTCTTTTCTCCTTGGCTGTCATGGAGCCGGTCAGCAAGGCAGGACAAAACGGCAGCCCGTATTTTTCCTGCAGCCCTGCCATAGACTCATAATGCTGGGCGGCAAGCACTTCGGTAGGAGCCATCATAGCCCCCTGATACCCATTGGATACGCAGAGCAGCAATGCCAGAAAAGCCAGAATGGTCTTGCCCGATCCCACATCCCCCTGTACCAGACGGTTCATGGCTTTCCCACCCTGCAGATCCGCTTTGATTTCCTCCCATACTTTCTTCTGTGCCCCTGTCAATGCATAAGGAAGGGATTTCGTCAGCCGTTCCGCTTCGGCCGAATCCGGCATAGGATATCGGTTCTCCAATACCTCATTTTGTTCCTTACATTTCCGCAGCATAAGGATAAACAGGAAAAACTCGTCAAAAGCCAGACGCTTTCGGGCCTGCAGCATGCTTTCATAGTCCGGCGGGAAATGTATTTCCTCCATTGCCTGCCGGAAGTCCTCCAATTCCATTTCCTTTTTCACCCATTCCGGCAGATAATCCTGGGAGAAGTCATAAAAAGAGAGCGCCTGCTTCATTGCCTTTGCCACCGCATGATTGGTCAGCCCCGCAGTCAGCGGATATCTGGGCTGCAGGATTCCTGTCAGCCTGAAATATTCCTCCGGCTTATAAATCTTTGCCTGTTCCATTACCAACCTACCGTTTTTGGCCTGCACTACACCCCTGAAAATATAAAACAGCCCCTTTTTCAGAATATTTTTCACATAGGGCATATTAAAATATGTCATGGAAATTTCACCGCCCGCATCTCGGATGACAAAATTCAATATAGTCAGGCTGCGCACCTTTTTTGCCGAAATATTACCTACAAGACAGGCCCTCACCGAACAGAGTTCCCCTGCCCTGCAGTCCGAAATAGCCAGCGGCTCTTTAAAATCTTCGTAATCCCGTGGGTAGCTATGCAGCAAATCCCCCACTGTCTGAATGCCTACTTTCCGGAACAGTTTTGCCGTCTTTTCCCCTACCCCTTTTATTTCCGTAATCCCTGTATTGCTGTCCATCTGCCGCCCTCCGGAACATGTCCTGCCAGACAAATACAATTCCCTTGTCATCGGTTCAGGAAACTGCCCATAAAAATCTTAAAAAGAATTCCATAACAGTTTCAAAAGCCGACAACAAGGGAAAGTAAATGCTGCTCCCGATTAAAATAATTCAAAAAACAATTTATTCTGCCGAGATAATATAATAGTAAATCGGCTGCCCGCCATATTGCAGTTCCAAATCGCATTCCGGATATTTTTCCGCAATAAGGCCGCTCAGGCTTTCCGCATCCTTTTCCGTCACCTCGGATCCGTAATAAATGCTGATCAGTTCCTTCTCGCCGGCCATCATGTCTGCCACCATTTTCAGCGTCACCTCCAGCATATCCGGTCCGCTGGACAGGATGCCGCTGTCGCCTATGCCCATATAGTCCCCCTGCTTGATTTCTTTGTCGTCAATGACCGTATCCCGCACTGCATAGGTCACCTGCCCGGTGCTGACTGCCTTGATTTCCTCCATCATCGTATCCGTATTTTCCTCAATGCTTAAATCCGGCACATAGTTAATGACTGCGGTTATTCCCTGGGGCACTGTCTTTGTAGGGATGACAATGATTTTTTTGTTCTCCACCATATGAGCGGCCTGATCTGCCGCCAATATAATATTTTTATTGTTTGGAAGGATATACACCGTATCCGCATTCACTTTCTCAATGGCATCCAGCATATCCGCCGTGCTTGGATTCATTGTCTGTCCGCCTTCAATTATATAGTCCACGCCCAGCCCTTTGAAAATGTCATGAATGCCCTCGCCTGCAGAAACCGCAATAAATCCTACTTCTTTCTTCGGCGCATCCTCCTGCGGCAGTTCCGGTTCTTCCTTCTTCTGCTTCTCCGACATCTTAAACAGCTTTTCCTCATGTTCCAGACGCATGTTGTCAATCTTCATATTGGATAGCGCACCGTATTTCAATGCTTTCTGGATGGCAAGCCCGGGGTCATTGGTATGTACATGTACCTTGACCACATCATCATCCGCAACCACGACTATGGAATCGCCGATGGATTCCAGATAAGCCTTAAAATCCATCTCCTGTTTAATATTGAAGTTGCGGTTCAGCATAATGATAAATTCCGTGCAGTAGCCGAATTTAATATCCGCCTGCGCCTGCGCTTCCATATTTATCTGAGTGCTTCCCATGGACGGTGCTTTCGCCTCTGCTATCGTCAGATCAATTTCCTTGCCGGAAAATGCATCATAAGCGCCTTTCAGCACCTGCATCAGACCCTGTCCGCCGGAATCCACCACTCCCGCCTGCTTCAGAACCGGAAGCATCTCCGGAGTCTTCGCCAGCACACCGTCCGCATGCTTAATCACTTCCGCAAAAAAAACGCCCAGATCCTCTTCCCCGTTATCGGCCAGTTCCCTCGCCTTTTTTGCGCCTCCTTTTGCCACCGTCAGAATAGTTCCCTCTTTCGGCTTCATAACCGCCTTATACGCAGTCTCAACCGCTTTATCAAAAGCATCCGCAAGGATACTCACATCCACTTCCTCATAGTCTCTGACACCTTTTGTAAATCCCCGGAAAAGCTGTGACAAAATAACGCCGGAATTCCCTCTCGCCCCTCTTAAAGAGCCGGAAGATATTGCTTTACAGAGAGAAGCCATATCAGGATTCTGCAATGCTGACACTTCTTTTGCCGCAGACATAATGGTCAATGTCATATTCGTGCCAGTGTCGCCGTCCGGGACAGGAAACACATTCAGTTCATTGATCCATTCTTTCTTTGCCTCCAAATTTTTTGCACCAGCTAAGAACATTCTGGCAAACATCTTAGCGTCAATTGTATTAGCCACAACAAAATCCTCCTTAATCAATCACTCTCACACCTTCGACAAAGATGTTGATTTTCTCAATTTCAATTCCCGTAAATTCTTCCACTTTATATTTCACGTTGCTGATCAGATTATCCGACACTGCAAGTATCCCCACTCCATATGCGATAATCACATGAAAATCCAAAGTCAGCTTATGGCCTTTCAGTGCCACCTTAATGCCCCGCGTCATGCTGTCCATCTTAAGCAGCTTCACCAACCCGTCTTTCACATTTACCCCGGCCATGCCGACGATTCCGAAACATTCCATGGCGACTGCACCGGCATACTGCGCAATCACTTCAGTATCAATCGCTATATTTCCCATATGGGTATCCATAGAAGATGCTCTCATATCCTACCTCCTTAATTTTATTCTATCCAACATATATAGGATATTATAACCTCTCTCAATAAAAGAAACAAGAAATATAATGGAAATACTGAAAGATTTTGTAATTAAGCAAAACCGCAACAATATTTGTAACAGTTCAGCCTGAATGTAATGTTGGGAGGCGGACGCCCGTGCGCGA
>CAJUIM010000157.1 GCA_910586275.1 uncultured Lachnospiraceae bacterium
TTAAGCCGCAGCCCCCATCAGGAACGATGTTTTTCACTCGGACCTTCGAAAAACATCGTTCCTGATGGGGGCTGCGGCTTAAGTTAATGACATTGTTTGGCTCTGTTTTCGGTTTTGTGCAGGCATAACTGCCCGGGTTACAGGGAAGTATGGTTTTGGTCATAATTCGATGTGTTTGCCATTATATTAGTAAAAAATGGGAAAACGTGTGGGGGTTTATGGCAATATCATTGTCAGAATTTATTTCCCAGTTGGCGGTTAATCCGGTATTGAGGATAACGGTCCTGCTTATTCTGGGGGTTATAATGATTAATGGATGGACGGATGCACCCAATGCCATTGCTTCGGTGGTAGCTACCGGGGGCATGCGGTTAGGGGAGGCTGTGCGGATGGCGGCAGTCTGTAATTTTCTGGGGTTGGTGGTTATGGCTGCGGTGAATGCGGAAGTGGCGTCCACCGTATATCATATTGCGGATTTCGGGGAGAATGGGACGGAAGCCTTGGCGGCTTTATGCGCAGCCATGACTTCCATTATTCTCTGGTCTGCAGCGGCATGGTGCTTCGGCCTGCCTACCAGCGAGAGCCATGCGCTGTTGGCGGGGCTGACCGGGGCTGCGGTGGCCTTGCATCATGGTCTTGCAGGAATTCGTATGCAGGAATGGGGGAAGGTGCTTTGCGGACTTGCGGTTTCCGTAATTCTCGGTTTTTTGTTTGGATGGCTGGGTGGAAAAGCGGTACGGGAGCCGGGAAAGAAAGTGAATCGAGGATTGGTAAAAGCACAGATTGCGGGAGCGGCGGCCATGGCCTTTATGCATGGGGCGCAAGACGGACAGAAGTTTATGGGTGTTTTTCTGCTGGGGCTGTTTCTGGCAGGGGGAAAGGGAACCGGGGTGGTGTCCGGCTTTGCAGTCCCTTTTTGGATGATGTGCCTTTGCAGTGCAGTGATGGCGGCAGGCACATTGGTAGGAGGGGAACGTATTATACGGACGGTAGGAACGGATATGGTAGAACTGAAAGGCGTTCAGGGAGCCGCGGCGGACGGTGCGGGGGCATTTTGCCTGCTTCTGTGCAGTCTGGCAGGAGTTCCGGTATCCACCACCCACGTCAAGACGACGGCTATTATGGGAGTAGGCATGGCAGAAAGAAGGGATGCGGTAAATAGGGGAATTGTAGGGCAAATGTTTTTGGCTTGGATTATTACGTTTCCCTGCTGCGGGGTAATCGGATATCTGACTGCCGGAGCATTTTTACATATTATTCAGCCTTGATGCGGCCTGCCTGCCGACCGCTTTTATTCACGGAAATCAATTTTCGGTTTTGTGCCTGCATTGGTATTTGGGCGGAACGTATTGCAGCGGCCGGCAGAGCAGGCACAAATCCAAACAATTGATTTCCGTGGTTTTTGCTTATTACCCATTCACAAAAGAGGGCAAACGGTATAAAATTAGGTAAGCTGTAGGAGATACGGACAGCGTCCGCAGGGATGGCGGCTGTCTCATTGTCTGCAGGAATCATGCAGGAAAGGGATTAGGAAAGATTATATGGGAAAAGAAGAGAAAGAAAAAAGCATTATGGAGTATGAGACGGTGGCATTGGATGACGAAGCCGGTGCGGTGGTGATTATTGACCAGACGCTTCTGCCGACAAAGACTGAACTGGTGAAGCTGAAAACGGCACAAGAAATATGGGATGCTATCTATCTGCTGAAAGTGCGCGGGGCGCCGGCGATCGGTGTGGCGGCGGCATTCGGGATTTATGTTCTGGCCGGCCAGGCGGATACGGAGGACTATGAGGTTTTTTATAAGGAGTTTTTAAGGCACAAGGACTATCTGAATACGGCCAGGCCTACCGCGGTGAATCTGTCATGGGCATTGAACCGGATGGACAGGGTGTGCCGTGAAAACAGTGGGCTTCCGGTAGGGCAGCTGAAGCAGAGGCTGAAAGAAGAGGCCATTGCCATCAAGGAAGAAGATATATGGGTCTGCCGGCAGATTGGGGAACATGGGCTGGGGCTTGTGAAGCCGGGAGACGGGATATTGACTCATTGCAATGCCGGACAGCTGGCAGCTTGTAAATACGGAACTGCCACGGCTCCGATTTACCTTGGGCAGGAGAGAGGATACGGTTTCCGGGTATTTGCCGATGAGACAAGACCGCTTCTGCAGGGGGCAAGGCTTACGGCTTATGAACTGTTTTCCTCGGGCGTGGACGTGACGCTGATCTGCGACAATATGTCCGCGGCAGTGATGAAGAACGGGTGGGTTCAGGCAGTGTTCGTAGGCTGTGACCGAGTGGCGGCAAACGGAGATACGGCCAATAAGATAGGGACATCGGTGGTGGCGGCGGTGGCCAGACAGTATCATGTTCCCTTTTATGTGTGCGCTCCTACGTCAACCATTGATCTGGCATCCAAAACCGGGGACGATATATGCATCGAACAGCGGCCGGCAGAGGAAGTGACGCAGATGTGGTATAAGAATCGGATGGCTCCGGAGGGCGTGAAAGTGTATAATCCGGCTTTTGACGTAACGGATCATGAACTGATTACGGCAATCGTGACAGAGTATGGGGTGGCCAAGGCTCCTTATGAGGAGTCTCTGCAGGAGATTTTCCGCAGGCGTTCGGAGCGGCAATAGCGGGCGCGGAAGCGGATTTGGATAAGGAGCGGTACGGTTATGGACATGGAATTGGTTTTATTGGGAACAGGGCATGCCATGGTGACAAGATGCTACCATACTTGTTTTGCCTTAGGCGGCGGGGAACGGTATTTTTTGGTGGATGCAGGAGGCGGCAACGGCATACTGGTGCAGATGGAAAGGGCAGGGATATCTTTCGGGAAGGTAAAAGAAATGTTTGTGACCCATGCCCATACGGATCATATCCTTGGGGCGGTCTGGGTGGTCAGGAAGGTGGCAATGCTGATGAGGCAGGAAGCTTATCAAGGGGAATTTACGGTTTTCTGCCATGAAAAGACAGGACGGCTTCTTCGGATGATGTGCGAAGAAATGCTGCCGGGGAAATTCCGGGCTTTTTTGGATAAAAGAATCCATATTACAGTGGTGAAAGACGGAGAACGGAGAGAATTGGGCGGCATGAAGGTAACTTTTTTTGATATTTGTTCCGGGAAAGAGAGGCAGTTTGGCTTTGCTGCCGTGCTGCCGGACGGACAGAAGCTTGTCTGCCTGGGGGACGAGCCATATCACGAGGCTTGCCGGGAGCATGTATACGGCTGCGACTGGATGCTGTGCGAGGCATTCTGCACGGATGCGGATAAGGAAATCTATCAGCCTTATGAAAAACATCACAGCACCGCATTGGATGCCGGGAAAACGGCGGAGGAGCTTAAGGTGAAAAATCTGGTCTTATACCATACGGAGGATGATCACTTGGAAAGCAGGAAGGAAAGATATACAAAGGAAGTAAGGCTTCATTACCGGGGAACGGTATATGTGCCGGATGATCTGGAACGGATTTGCCTATAGGTGCGGGCGGCATAGTGGGAGATGGGGCTTAGTAGCCCGATTCCTTCAGTTCTTTTACGATTTCCACATAAGTCTCAATGACATCGAAGCCTTTGTAATCTTCCCTTTTTAAGTCAATCATATCGCCGTGGGAGATGCCACGGCGGCAGCCGTTCCGGAAGGTTCCTTTGAACGTGCCCCATTTTGCGCTTTCCTCCGTCACAAGTCCGTCATTGGAAGGATTTGCGACAAAATCCATAATGAGATTGGGAATGCTCAGTAAACTGTCGCTCCACATTCTTTTCATGACGGAGGCATAGCTTTGATAGTAAACTTCCGGACTGTCCGGCGTAGTTTCGTTAAAACGGGCGCAGTAATCGGGGGCGAGCTGCTTGCTGGCATGGTAGCAGTCCGGCCGGCTGTCGCCGATTTTGGAAAAAGTGCGGTTCAGGCAGGAAGAAATGCAACGGTATATCCCGTCCGGAAGCCGGTTCAGCACGCAGATCAGCTCGGAACCCCGGTGGGGAGTGGAAACGGTGGTCAGGGAGGCTATCCGGGATGCCATATGCAGGTGGGTGATCAGATAGCGGGAGTCCAGTCCGCCTTTGGAATGGGCGATGATATTGACCTTGCCGCATTGGTTTTCTTCCAGAACCTGGAGGATTTTCTGCCGGATGCATTCCGCATTGTCTTCGATGGTGCCCCAAGCCTGCTGATGGCCGTAGTAGACGACCGCGCCGTTTTTTACCAATTCTTTTGGGATGCGGCCCCAATAATTAAAATAGCGGAGGTCGCGGAAACCGATGCCGTGTACCATAATCAGGGGATATTTCGTGGCGCACACATTACTTTCGGCCCTTGCGGCGCGGGCGGTAAAACGGCATCTTTCATTGTCGCATTCTTCTTTTGCTTTTTCGCATAAATATTTCATGAGGAATAGGTTGACCACGGGAATCCATAAATGGCATACAATAAGCAGCCGTTTTACAATGCCCAGACGGTAACAGGTGAAAAGGATGCGGAACTGGCCGTTCAGCAGAAGAAAAAAGAGGAAGAGAATGCCGGAAATCAAGTTGGCGGCAAACAGCTTGGGGCTTGTCTTATAAAGTGCGGTAAGGAGGGGCATATGGCCGGTCAGCATGAGCAGATAGAGAATGCCCTGTAAAAAGAATCCCCAAACGCTGAAAGATACCAAATATTGTCCCCCATCCAATATGGTTATGCGGGTTTGTACGCCCCCGGAAGGCAGCACGGGGAAAAGATGGAGGCGGATAAGGAAATAAGCATAAACGGCCGCAAATCCTATGGCAGTGAGTATGGAAGGGACGGAAGGGGAAAAATTCCGGCGGCCCATACAGAGCCACCAGAGAAGGACAGACTGGGGCAGGAGGAGCATCAGGACAAAACGCATGACCCTGCCGGTAATCGGGAATTTCATAGCTCCAGTACCTCCTGCACGATTTCCACACTGTCCATAATACAGTCCGGGCAGCTATGGAGTATTTTTCCTGTCTCAATCCCTTTTAACTCCTTGCAGGAAGTGGCGCCGGCTTTTTCCTGAAAGAGACTGACCATCTGCCGGGTCAGCTTATAGGTGGCCGCTTTTGTGGCGGGATTGTCGGTATTTCCGTCACTGTTTTGGAAACCGGCGAGCATTATGGCACCGGAGAGGGCACCGCAGGTACATTCCAGACAGCCCATGCCGGAGCCGAAACCTTCACAGGCCTTGAAAAGAATCGTTTCGTCCACGCCGATTTCCTCGCTGAAGGAGCAGGCCACGGCTTGGGCGCAGTTATATTTGCTGTTCCGTTTTGTGATGGCAAGTTCTTTTTTTGTCATTATGTATTCCTCATTTCATAGTTGATTCCTGCGGACAATGAGCCAGGTATGCATGCGTAAAGATCATATGTGCCTTTCGTGTCTTTGACCGCTGTGGCTGGTTACGAGTGTCTGAAGGTTCGTTTCCGTCATTTGTACAACGGTGCGTCGTTTGGCCGCTTTGCATATGTTTTGACCTAATCAGTCAAATATCTTGCGTATGGAAAAATATTTCGTCTGTTCACCGGTAAGCAATTGTCCTATCTTCTGTATATCCGGATTAATTTATGGTGATACCAAATCATTGCAAAGATAGGGAGAATCGGCCCGCCGGCTATGCAGAGGACGTACCATACGGATTTGCTGCCGATCAGAACGCCTGCCGCATAAGAGAGCAAAACAATGATTCCATATACAATCCACATTATGCCGTGCTTTTTATTCCACATGGGAATGTCGGACAGTTCATCTTCGCGAAAAGGTTTTTCGCCGGAATAAAATGCCGTTGGTTTCTTGCTCCTCCATTGTGAGATACCGATGCTTATCATGAGCATGGCCACATACATATAAATAAAAAAACAGATAATATGAAATCCAGTCATAATTTTCCTTTCCTGTCTATGCCTTCGCAAACAATGGGACAGATGCACATATGGTGCAGTTAAAATAGCAAATTGCTCTTATTTACTATTATACATTTCTCTATTTTTTTCGTCAATAAGGATAATAGCGGCGTCACGGAAATCAATTTTCGGCTTTATGCCTGCGCCGGCATTTCCGTTCAGAG
>CAJUIM010000158.1 GCA_910586275.1 uncultured Lachnospiraceae bacterium
GCACGGAAAACCGGGACAGGCGCTCCCGCTGCTGCCGTCCCGCAAAAAAATCCCTTCCGTGCGTCCGCCTCTCAACACAACATTCAGGCTGAACTGTTACATTGATTTCTGTGAATATTCGAAAGGGTATTGCAATAGAAAAAAAGTTGTGTTAATATTGTCCTATTAAAAATAGCAAATGCATGGAAAGAGACTCTTATTATGAAAAACGACAGGAATACGGCGTCACCGACTGAGAGCGCCGTTCGTGGGAAGTAATGCAGGGAACACTCTGGAGCAGATTTTCCGAACCGTCCGGCAAGGCCGGATGCTAGGGGGATACGTTGCACGCGTTAAGTGTTAAAGTGGGCAGGGCGGTTCATACATCTTGATGGAGATGTCGGCTTGTCAATGCGGGTGGTACCGCGGATATATAAGTGTTTATCCGTCCCGGAATGCAGGAGACTGTGTTCCGGGATTTTTTTATGCACACGGGCACCCAAAGGAGGGTGGCCGATGGGTATCAACAGGGTTTCTGCTGCCGATTTGGCATGTGCCGCCTGCAGCAGGCTGCAAGGATATGTTTCAGGAATATGAGGAAAGCAATGCGGAAATGGGGTGGAACGGTATGGAGATGAAAAATATTTATCGCGACTTAACCGTAAAAGAGTTGGATGAGTCTTATATCGGAAAGACAGTGAGGGCTGCCGGATGGGTGGAGAACATCAGGGATCATGGCGGGGTGTCTTTTGTGGATCTGCGGGATATGTATGGGACGCTGCAGGTAGTGATCCGCAATGGGAAACTGCTGAACGGGATTATGAAGGAGGCTTCCGTTTCGGTGGAAGGGTCTGTCAGGAAGAGGGATGCGGAGACTTATAACCCGAAGATTCTCACGGGGACTATCGAACTGGAGGCGCATTCCATCGATGTTTTGGGAAAAGTGTATCGGCAGCTTCCCTTTGAGACAATGACTTCGAGAGAGAGCAGGGAGGATGTGAGGCTGAAATACCGTTATTTGGATTTGCGGAATAAGAAGGTGAAGGATGCGGTTGTATTCCGGTCAAAAGTCATCGCTTATCTGAGGGAAAAGATGACGGAATTGGGGTTTCTGGAAATCCAGACACCGATTCTCTGTGCTTCTTCCCCGGAAGGCGCCAGAGATTATATTGTTCCCTCCAGAAAGTATAAAGGGAAGTTCTATGCGCTTCCTCAGGCACCCCAGCAGTATAAGCAGCTGCTGATGGTGGCGGGGTTTGATAAATATTTCCAGATAGCCCCTTGTTTCCGGGATGAGGATGCCAGGGCAGACCGGTCTCCGGGAGAATTTTATCAGCTGGATTTTGAAATGAGTTTTGCTACGCAGGAGGATGTGTTCCGGGTGGGGGAGGAAGTGCTTTCCGCGGTTTTTGAGAAATTTGCGCCGGAGGGCTTTGCCGTGGATAAAGCCCCTTTTCCGGTGATCAGCTATGGGCAGGCGATGCTGGAATTCGGCACGGACAAACCCGATCTGCGCAATCCTCTGCGGATATTGGATGTGACGGAATATTTTCAGGGATGCGGTTTTAAGCCTTTCCTTGGGAAGACAGTGAGAGCCATCAGGGTGCATGAAGAGATGTCTAAGGGATTCCATGAAAAACTGCTGGGGTTTGCCGTTTCTCTTGGCATGGGCGGTTTGGGATATTTGGAAGTGGCGGAGGATCTGAGTTACAAAGGGCCTATTGATAAATTCATTCCGGAAGAGAAGAAGAGGGATCTTCTGGAACTGGCGGGGCTTGGGGCCGGGGATACGATTTTCTTTATTGCGGATAAGGAGGCAAGGGCAAACTATTATGCCGGGCAGATACGCATAGAGTTGGGGAACAGACTGGGGATTTGTGAGAAGGATGCATATCGTTTCTGTTATGTCAATGATTTTCCTATGTTTGAGGCGGATAGGGAGACAAAGCAGATCGGTTTTACCCATAACCCGTTTTCCATGCCGCAGGGCGGGCTGAAAGCGCTGGAAGAGAAGAATCCGCTGGAGGTACTGGCTTATCAGTATGATATTGTGTGCAACGGTGTGGAATTGTCTTCCGGAGCGGTAAGAAACCATGATCTGCAGATTATGGTCAAGGCATTTGAGATTGCGGGATATGAGGAAGACGCGCTGAAGAAGAAATTCGGTGCGCTTTATCAGGCTTTCCAGTTCGGTGCTCCGCCCCATGCGGGGATGGCGCCGGGGATAGACCGGATGATTATGCTGCTGCGAAATGAGGAGAACATCCGGGAGGTCATTGCATTCCCCATGAGCGGCTCGGCGCAGGACCTGATGTGCGGCGCACCCAATGACGTGACGGAAAAGCAGCTGCGGGAAGTACATATTAAGATTCGGGAGTGAGAAAATGCACTTGCCCATATAATCAAACCGTATGGTGAAAGAAGGGAAAAAATGGCAGATAGAATCAGTGACGAAATAATGGAATATGTAGGCATTTTGGCGAAGCTGGAACTTGCCGGGGACGAGAAGGAAGCGGCACGGAAGGACATGGGGCGGATGCTGGATTATATTGATAAGCTGGGCGAATTGGATACGGAGGATGTGGAACCTATGTCCCATGTGTTTGCGGTGCAGAATGTCTTCCGGGAGGATATCGTGACAAATGGGGACAGGAGGGAAGATATGCTGAAAAATGCACCTGGGACAAAGGACGGGATGTTTATGGTGCCCCGTACTTTTGAGTGAACAGAGGCCGGGAAGAAGGAGGTATGGCTGATGGATTTGCTGAACATGACGGCGTTAGGGCTTGCCGGGAAGATAAAGGCAGGGGAAGTGACGGTTACGGAAGCGGCACAGGCGGTGCTGAGGCGTATAGAGGAAACAGAGAGGATTTATCATTGCTATGTGACGGTGGACAGGGAGGGAGTCTTGGAAAAAGCGGCGCAGATACAGCGCAGGATTGACTCCGGGGAACTGGCAGGAAAACTTGCAGGGGTGCCGGTTGCGGTAAAAGACAATTTGTGTACGGAGGGTATGCGTACGACCTGTTCTTCGAAGATGTTGGAAAACTTTGTGCCTATGTATTCGGCGGAGGCAGTGCGGAATCTGGAAAGGGAAGGGATGCTGGTGGTCGGGAAGACAAATATGGATGAATTTGCCATGGGATCCACCACGGAGACTTCCGCTTATGGCGTAACGAGGAACCCTTGGGATCCGGAACGGGTGCCGGGCGGTTCTTCCGGGGGTTCCGCAGCCGCAGTGGCGGCGGCAGAGTGCTTTGCTGCGTTAGGTTCGGATACCGGAGGTTCCATCCGCCAGCCGGCATCGTTCTGCGGCGTGGTGGGGATGAAGCCTACTTACGGGACGGTGTCAAGGTATGGGCTGGTAGCTTATGGTTCGTCTCTGGATCAGATAGGGCCCATCGGCAGGGACGTGGCGGACTGTGCGGCTTTGCTGGAAGCGGTTGCTTCTTATGACGAAAAGGATTCCACTTCCCTACGGCGGCAGGATACGGACTTTACATCCGCTTTGGGAGGGGATGTGAAGGGAATGCGGATCGGTATTCCCGAGGATTATTTCGGTGCCGGGCTGGATCCGGAAGTGGGGGATGCGGTGAGGAAAGCGACAGAAGTTCTGCGGGAACAGGGAGCCGTTGTGGAGGAGTTCGGCCTGAGTCTGGCAGAATATGCCATACCGGCATATTATACGATTGCGGCAGCGGAGGCCAGTTCCAACTTGGAACGTTTTGACGGCATTAAATACGGATACCGCACGGGGGAATATACGGGGCTTCACAATATGTATAAAAAATCCCGTTCCGAGGGTTTCGGCGCGGAAGTGAAGCGGAGGATAATGCTTGGCTCTTTTGTGCTGAGTGCGGGATATTATGAGGCCTATTATCTGAAAGCATTGAAGGTGAAAGCACTGATTAAAAAGGCTTTTGACGAAGCTTTCGCCAGATATGACCTGATTTTAGGACCCGTGGCACCGACTACGGCTCCGAAACTGGGGGAAAGCCTGACCGACCCTATAAAGATGTACCTAGGTGATATTTATACGGTTTCGGTGAATCTGGCCGGTCTTCCGGCCATCAGTCTGCCCTGCGGCAAGGACAGCAGAGGGATGCCCGTGGGTCTGCAGCTGATCGGGGACTGCTTTCAGGAGAAAAAACTGTTCCGGGCGGCTTCTGCTTATGAAAAAGCAAGAGGGGATTTCGGAATGCCGGCCGGCGGCGCCATGGCGGCAGCTGCGGAAGCAGGGGATAGGCTGCCGATAAGCGGCCGGGAAGGAATCGGCATTGGGCGTGGAAGCGGCCGGGAAGGAACTGACATTGGGGAAGGAAGCGGCCGGGAAGAAACCGGCATTGGGCGTGGAAGCGGCCGGGAAGAAACCGGCATTGGGGAAGGAAGCGGCCGGGAAGAAACCGGCATTGGGGAAGGAAGCGGCCAGGAAGGAACCGGCATTGGGCGTGGAAGCGGCCGGGAAGAAACTGACATTGGGGAAGGAAGCGGCCGGGAAAGAATCGGCATTGGGAATGGAAGCGGCGGCAAAAACGGCATTGCGGAAGGAGAATAGGCATGGGAAAACGATATGAGACGGTTATCGGCTTGGAAGTTCATGTAGAACTGGCAACGAAAACAAAGATATTCTGCGGCTGTTCTACGGCGTTTGGCGGGGCACCCAATACGCACACATGTCCGGTCTGCACGGGAATGCCCGGCTCACTGCCCGTGCTGAATAAGAAAGTGCTGGAATATGCGGTGGCAGTAGGGCTTGCCATGAACTGCACGGTTACCCGGTACTGCAAATTTGACAGAAAGAATTATTTTTACCCGGATAATCCGCAGAACTATCAAATTTCCCAATTGTATCTTCCAATCTGCAGGGACGGCTGCGTGGAAATCGAAACGGCAGCAGGGAAGAAGCAGATAGGCATTCATGAAATCCATATGGAGGAGGATGCAGGAAAGCTGATCCATGACGAATGGGAGGATTGTTCGTTAGTGGATTATAACCGTTCCGGTGTGCCGCTGATTGAAATCGTATCCAAGCCGGATATGAGGAGTGCGGAGGAAGTCATTGCCTATCTGGAAAAACTGCGTATGATTATTCAGTATCTGGGGGCATCCGACTGTAAGCTTCAGGAAGGCTCCATGCGGGCGGATGTGAACCTTTCCGTCCGGGAAGAGGGCGCGGAGGAATATGGGACACGGACGGAAATGAAGAATCTGAATTCCTTCCGTGCCATTGCGAGAGCCATTGAAGGGGAAAAGGAACGTCAGATTGCGCTGATTGAGGCAGGCCGGCAGGTGGTGCAGGAGACTAGACGGTGGGACGATGGGAAGGAAGAGTCCTATGCCATGAGAAGCAAGGAAGATGCCAGAGATTACCGTTATTTTCCGGATCCTGACTTGATGCCGGTTGCGGTCTGCGATGAATGGCTGGCGGAAATTAGGGCGGCGCAGCCGGAGTTCCGCCAAGAAAAAATGATGCGCTATAAGAAGGAGTATGATATTCCCGATTACGATATCGAGATAATCACGGGAACAAAGCATATGGCGGATTTATTTGAAGAAACAGTGCGGATCTGCGGGCAGCCGAAGAAGGTATCCAACTGGCTGATGGGGGAAACCATGCGTTTGCTGAAGGAACATGGTGCGGAGCCGGAGGATATCCGTTTTTCACCGGAAAATCTTGCCCGCCTGATTCGGCTGACAGACGGGAAGGTCATCAACGGCACGGTGGCGAAAGAAGTTTTTGAAGTGATGTTTGAAAAAGATATGGATCCGGAGAGATATGTGGAGGAAAAGGGCTTAAGAACGGTCAGTGACGAGGGGGCATTGCGTAGGACGGTGGAAGAGGTGATTGCGGCGAATCCCAAATCAGTGGAGGACTACCGCAACGGTAAGGAAAAAGCCATCGGGTTCTTGGTGGGGCAGACTATGAAGGCAATGAAAGGGAAAGCGGATCCCGGGATGGTGAACGGACTGCTGCGGGAATTGCTGTAGTGAGGGCAATAAAATACGGTGTGTAAGTGCCAATGTCATGATGCTGGGGTCAAAAGCCCTCGAAATAGAACCTTGAAAATTTAAT
>CAJUIM010000159.1 GCA_910586275.1 uncultured Lachnospiraceae bacterium
GCCGCAGAGCGAAAGCGTGTCCGAATAAAAACATCGTTCCTGATGCGGGCTGCGGGCTTAAGTTAGTGACATTGGGTTATCCCCTGAAGTTTCTTTTCCAAGTCCTCTTTGGATAATATACCCACATGCGTCTCCACGGCCTGACCTCCCTTAAAGAAAACAAAGGTAGGTATATGCATTACCTGATATTTCTGTGCAATCTCCATATTTTCCTCTATATTGCATTTTCCCACTTTTACTTTACCGTCAAAGCTATTTGCCATCCCCTCCACTATAGGCGCCATCATTTTACAAGGGCCGCACCAGTCCGCGAAAAAATCTACCAAGACCGGTACCTCTGATTTTAATACCTCTGCATCAAAATTTTCCGTTGTAAATTTGTATTCCATATCCTTTTCCTCACTTTCTTTTACCGTTTTGCATTTATCGTTCAATTACATATTTATAAATTGCATTTCCCATGGCGGAAAACCTTTCTTCATATTCTGTCATGATATTTCCTTCCATCATTTCCGCATCGTGGTGTAAGTCAAAAGTGACCTTTTTTGCCCGCCATCCTGCCGGTTCCAGTTCCTCCATGGCAAACCGGAATAAATCCTCATTGTCCGTCTTAAATTCCAGGTGCCCGTCCTTTTCCAATATCTTATCATAACGGGCAAGGAATTCTCGGGATGGGAGCCTCCTTTTTGCATGCCTGTCCTTCGGCCAAGGATCGGAAAAATTCAGATAAATACGTCCTATCTCCTCTTTCCCGAACACATCCCCTACCGACTCGGCGTCCATCCTTATAAAACGCACATTGGCAAGGGGATCCTGTTCCATTTTCTGCACTGCCCTCAGCAGCACGCTGGAATATTTCTCAATGCCTAAATAATTTATGTCGGCATGCGCCTTCGCCATATCCATAATAAACCGGCCTTTTCCCATGCCGATTTCAATGTGTATAGGATTATTATTCCCAAAAATTCCGTGCCAATTCCCTTTTTGCCCTTCTGGATTATGGACTACAAATTCGCTGTTGCCAATCAGTTCCCTCGCACCCGTTATATTCCTTAATCGCATATCTGCAGCAGTGCTCCTTTCTCCGCTTTGCCGGATTGTTCTTTTTATGAATGGAAAATGCAATTTTCTTCGAGCCTATTTTACACCATTTGAAAAAAAAGTCAACAATCCCGATATGCCTCATGCGATGAGTTAATAAAAAATCCTTGAATTTTTTATGAAATCTGTTTGGTTTTCATAAAAAATAGTGTATTATAAAAAGTAATTGTCAAAACAGAGGAAAGGTATGGTATTCATAATGAAATTACCTTTAAAGAAGAAAAAATTCAAGCATAAAACGAAAATCTTAGCATTTTCTTTATATATACTGACCTATGCATTTTTTGGCTGCGGCAACCGCTCTTATGCTGCCAGTATGGATGCGCTGACACAGGCTGCGGAGGACAGGAAATCCTTGCCCGTAGAATCCAATGAAATTGAAAACTGGCCCAACGGGCCTCTGATCGGGGCAGAATCCGCCATTGTGATGGAAGCCGAAACGGGCATTATTTTATACAGCAAAAACATCCACGAACAGCTGTATCCGGCCAGCACTACAAAAATACTCACCTGCCTGATTGCCGCAGAGAATTCCTCCTTGGATGAAATGGTCACCTTTTCCCAAGAAGCCGTTTTTTCCGTCACTCCCGGCGGCTCCCATATGGGGATGGATGTGGGTGAGGCACTCACCATGGAAGAGGCCCTCTATGGGGTTCTTGTAGGCTCTGCCAATGAAACGGCAAATGCCGTGGCGGAACATGTAGGCGGCAGCATTGAGGGTTTTTCGGATTTGATGAACAAAAGAGCGGCGGAACTGGGATGCACGGACTCCCATTTTGTGAATCCCAACGGCCTGCATGATGACAATCACTATACTTCTGCCTATGACTTGGCGGTTATAGCCCAAGCCTTTTATCAAAATGAACTGTTGGCAAAAATGTCCAACACCCCCACCCGGCATTTTGAGCCTACGGATACACAGCCCGATGATTTCATCCTGCGCACCCATCACAGAATGGTAACCGGCGAATTTTCCTATGACGGCGTACTGGGCGGGAAAACAGGATATACGGATAATGCACGCCAGACGCTTGTGACCTGTGCGGAGCAGAACGGCATGAAACTCATCTGTGTTGTTATGAAAGAGGAGTCCCCTAATCAGTTTACGGATACTATAGACTTGCTGAATTACGGCTTCAGCAATTTTGAAGTCGTAAATGTATCGGAAAACGAGACAAAATACAATATAGACAATGCGGATTTTTTCCAAACGGAAAACGATATTTTCGGCAATTCCAAACCGATTCTTTCTTTAAATAAAGGAAGCTATCTTATCCTGCCTAAAACAGCTTCCTTTGAGGATTTACAGTCTTCCATTTCCTATGAAGCGCAAAACGAAAATCATCTTGCCGTTATTGACTATACCTACAATGGAATATATGTGGGGAGCGCATCCATTGATGTAGCTGCCTCCGTCTCTTCCTATGATTTTGACAGCCCCGCGGAATCCATTGCCGAAGAAGAAGAACCGGAACCGAAGGAGAATATTATATTTGTAAATGTAAAAAAAGTACTGCTGGGCGTTCTCGCAGCCGCGGGTATTCTAATTATGATTTTTGTCATCAGGTCACTGATACAGAACTACAGCTTTGCAGGCCGGAGACGGTATAAGGCACGGTACAATAAAAGAACGCGATACCGCTATAAGCGGGGACGGAATATACAGCTGCCGAGATATGATGATTATGATTTATAAACCGGATACATCCGAGATAAATGTTCTGAAATTCAGCCTAAGAACAGGAGACCGCCATGACTGCGAAAAAAATCATAAAAGAAATATGGGAATATGTAAAGGTAATACTTATTGCACTGGCAATGACCTCTCTTATTAATAGTAAGCTAATAGCCAATGCACAGGTTCCTACCGGTTCTATGGAAAATACTATTATGACAAACAGCCGGATTTTCATTTACCGCCTGTCATATCTTTATGAAGAACCGGAGAGAGGAGATATTGTCGCTTTTCATTGTCCTGACGAGCCTGCCTCCTCCGACCCCTATTTAAAAAGAATCATCGCCCTTCCCAACGAAACTATAGAAGGTAAAAACGGGATGATCTACATCGACGGCATCCCGTTGGAAGAGCCTTATGTTAAGGATACCTTTCAGCCCGATTTCGGACCGTATACCGTACCGGGCAATTGCTACTTTATGATGGGCGACAACCGGAACAATTCGTGGGACTCACGCTACTGGAACAGCAAATTTGTGGAAAAAGAGGACATTGTCGGGAAAGCGATATTTGAATATTATCCTGAAATCAAGCTTTTGGATAATTAACCATATTTTCATATTTTTTTCCGTTTCCCACAAGGCTCTCCAAAGTGGAAGGAAACACTATTCCGTACTCTTTCAGCTTTTCCTGACTCATACTGATATTGCGGGGATTCGGAGCAAAAGCCGTCTCATTCTTCTTCAGCCGCCCCGCATCCCACTGCAATATACGGAACATAGCTTCCACCGTTTCATAAGTATTCCTGTCATTGGGTGAGCCAAAATTATAAATCCCTCCCGGCAGTTCCATTGCCTTCTCCAGATTACGGATTACCTCATTGACATCCGTTATCCCGCGCACATCATAAATCGGATAGCTTATCTCTTCATCGGTCTGCAGCTTGGCTGTCAATGTCCTGAAGAAATCGCCGTGTTCCAGTTCATTCCTTGCCATAATGTCATACATCCACGACAGCCGCAGAATTACACACCCCGGATTTTGCGCCAGACACTCTTCTTCTGCCTTCCGCTTTTCTTTCGCGTAAACATTCTGCGGCATTAGTTCTTCGCTCTCCTTATGCAAACCGATCACATTGCTTCCGAAATAAACTTGATCCGAACTGCAAAACAAATATTTTGAACGGAACTCTTCTGCCGCCATGGCTATGTTCCTGCTTCCGTCCACATTGATTTTCCACGATTTCTCCGGCTCTTTCTCGCACATTCCCACATCGGAAACCGCAGCGCTGTGTATTACCGCATAGGGCCTCACTTTTTGAAACACTGCATACACATTCTCCCTGTCGGTAATATCCATTTCCTCATGCCTTGGAGCATACACCTCAAACTTTTCACTATAATAATCTACAATCCTGCTTCCCAGAAAGCCGGATGCACCTGTCACTAATAATCTTTCCATTTCCTGACCTCCTTCCCACTGCATCTCCATTTTCGTCGTTTAATTTGACAGCAGCTGCAATTCCAGCTGTTCAAAATCATATTCGTTCTGCGGAAAATCATGAAAACCGCTTCTTTGGCTTTTCTTTGAAGCCTTATAGCCGTTTTTAATTGCCGCTACCATCCATCCGGTAAAATTAGCCGCTTTCACCTTCTGCCGCCGGTAAATATCATACGCCTCTTTCACCCGTTCAAAATCATTTTCCGCCGCTATGGCAATTGCCTTAATATCTTTAATGCGCATATCTTCGTCCTCCAACAGGCTGTCAATCAATTCCACCACCCTCATGTCGGCCGAAACCACAGGCGTAAGTACCACATCCTGTTCCATTAATTCCATCAGTCCGCTGGTCAGCTTCACGATAAAAGAAACCTCATACACTTTGCCGCCCCGCCCTGCTTTTCCCAATTCATAAGAGACATTCATGCAAGCCTCCGCCATAGAATTGATTTCGTTCACTGCCACGTCAATTACCCGGTCCTTAAAGTCTCCCCAACGGGCAAATGTCTTTTCTTTGGCCGCTTCCACTGCCTTGTCATAATCCGGGGTACTGCTTTTCAGAACCCGCTGCACCCGGTCATAGCTAGAATTCACAGCCCCTAGATCCAGCTTTAGTTCCGATAGGGAAAATGTAATCCGGAACAGGTTTTCGGGTCTTTTCTTATCTCTTGGATAATATGCCTTAGATTTTAATAATTCATACAGCCGGAATGAGTATACCGATTTAAAAGACATCATTACCGGCAGGCTCAATTTTGTAAAATTCTGCTGCAGGCCGTAAAGATATTTTTCCAAGTCCGAATTATATTTAATGGTAAATTTCCCATTATCATACAACGCAGTCTGCACGATATTCAATATCATAAACTTATTGTTTTCCCGGTCCTCCATCACAATCTGCCTATTGGCAAGATTATCCGCACAAGAATAGAGCTGATCATAGAAAGAACCGTTTGTCTTTTTCATATATTTCTTTAGTTCCGATGCCGTCACAGTACTGATTAACTGTCCGTTCTCGTCTTTCCTTACCTTTGTAAGGCTGATGGCAAGCACTTTGTTTTCCAATAAAGAGGATTTATATTTCGCGCCAATTAAAAAATTACTTTTCTTATACTCCACTTCTTCAAAAGGTATCGGTTCCTTCATGGCTCTTCTCCATTCTTTTTGATTTAAACGCATTTTTTGTACTTTTTTCTTTTTGAACGCATTTTTTGGAGTTCTTTTTATACACGAGAATTTTGGACACCCAAAACTCCAGTTTTCTCGTCTAAATCATATTATCCTCTTTTCTGTAGTATTTTGTCAATAAAAAAACCACTAAATATAGTAGTTTTAATCATTTTCAGCATTATATCCTATCATTTTCCCACTTTACAGGAAATAAGGAACTAACTAACGCATTATTTGGAGTTTTATGTTTGCCAAATTCAAAATTGCTCTGTTTTTTATGTATAAAAGCTACAAAATGCTCCATGTCATTCATTTAAGCCGCAGCCCGCGTCAGGAACCATGTTTTTAACTCGGACCTTCGAAAAACGCCGGCACTTAGGCACTG
>CAJUIM010000160.1 GCA_910586275.1 uncultured Lachnospiraceae bacterium
AAAACTCGCGCACGGGCGTCCGCCTCCCAACATTACATTCAGGCTGAACTGTTACCTTTTGAGACATGCCTTCTCATTGTTCTGTAATTATCTTGCATTTCCCCATAATTATCTTATATTTCCCTATAAAAACCCCAAAAAGGCGTGATAATCAAACTGCAGGAAAACAGATTTATGGCCGAATTGCCGCCCTAGAACGTGTTTGAACATTGCTTTCTAGCAGATATGCGTCACAAATCTCCCACAAATTGTGTCCCACATCTGCCGGAAAGCAATGTTCAAACACGCTCTATAACAAATTCAGCCATAGATCATAAAAGCATCATCTCTCTGCACAGTCTCCATGCCCTTTCAGATGTACATCCATCTGCGGATAAGGAATGGCAACCCCGGCTTCCTCCAATGCATATTTCACATTTTCCGTCACACGCCATTTCCCCTGCCAATAACCGTCCATGGAAAACCAACAGCGAATCCCCATATTCACTGCACTTTCCCCCAGTTCATCCACATACACAAAATGGTCTTTTTCTTTCAGGACAGCCTCGTCCGCATCCAAAACCCTCTGCATTGCCTCTTTGGCCAGCCGGATATCCGAATCATAAGAGATTCCCACGATAATATCCATCCTCCTGCTGTCACAGGCCGTCACATTCGTCAGGCTGGAATTGGCAAGAGTTCCGTTCGGAAGGACAATCACCTTATTATCCGGCGTGGTGAGTTTCGTATAGAAAAGTTCTATCGTCGTTACCGTCCCTTCGTTTCCGCCGGCATCCTCTTTAATATAATCCCCTACTTTAAACGGCTTCAGCAGTAAGATCAGCACTCCGCCTACGAAATTTGCCAGACTTCCCTGAATCGCAAGGCCGATTGCCACGCCGGCAGATCCCAGCAGGGCCAGAATGCTTGCCGCATCCAGCCCAAACCCAGAAGCAATCGTAATAATCAGCAGCACATACAGCGATGCCTTTACAAAAGAGTCCGCAAACTGTATGACCCCTTTGTCCGCATTCCCCCGCTGCAGCGAATTTTTCAGAATCTTACGGATTAATTTAATAAGCTGGATACCGATAATCAGCACTATGACGGAAAGAAGTACCCTTACACCTAAGTTCCATGCTTTTTCCGGCAGTTCTTCCAAAAACTGCTCTATTACCCCAATATCTATTTCATCTTCCGCACCAAGTGTCATTAACATTTTCAGATACTCCATTTCCTACTCCTGAAAGTATTATTTTTTATTTCTTTTTACCGGAAGTACGTCCCGCTTGTTTCGCCGCTCCTTTTTTTGCGTTTCCTCTCTTTGCCGTTCCCTTTTTTTCCGAACTATTCTCCGCCGCCCTATTTACCGCGTTTTCGTCCTTCCGTTCTTCCTTTCCTATGACTTCTTTCTCCGCGTTTTTTTCCTTTAATGCCTCATCCTCTGCAGCTTCTGCCGTTTTGCCCTTTACGGCTTCTTCCGCTTTCCCTGCAGGCTCTCCGGATGATTTCCTTTCCTCTTCTGCCCTTCTTGCCGCTTCTTTTTCCGCAGCTTCCCTGCTTTCCTCCCTTACTCTCTCTTCCTCTTCCTCTGCGGCTTTTGCCTCTTTCAGCATCTGCTCTGCACGCTTTTTCGCTTCTTCTGCCTCTTTCAGCGCTTTCTCTGCCTCCGCTTTCTTATCCAGCCGCTCCTGCTCCAAGGCCGCTATCCTTTCCTGACGTTCCCGTTCCAAAGCCTCCTCTTTCTCCCGGCGCAGAATCTCCGCCCTCTTTCTGGCAATTTCTGCCTTCTCTTCTTCCGTATACGGCGTATAAGCAAATATACTGATGGAGAGAGGTGCGCTTACCACTTGGATGGAAGCCGGCTTCCCGTCATATTCCCCCTCTTCCGAACAGATTATTCCCGCATTCACCATGCCCTGGCCGCCGAACTCTTTATCGTCCGTATTCAGGATTTCCCTGTATTTGCCCTCATAAGGCACCCCAATGGTAAACTCCTTGCCCACATTGGCAAAATTGGCAACCGCCACCAAGGTTTCCTCCTCTTTCCCGGTTTTCCGCATAAACGCCAACATGCAGTCATTGGCGCGGATGCAGTTAATCCACTCAAAGCCATCCCAGGAAGAATCGCAGCGGTACATGGCCGGATGGGTGGTATATAAACGGTTCAGTGCCTTTACCAGCTTCTGCACCCCTTTGTGGCTGTCAAACTGCACCAGCCCCCATTCCACTTCCCTTGTCTCGTTCCACTCATCGAATTCCGCGATATCCTGCCCCATGAAAAGCAGTTTCCGGCCGGGATGCAGCATCATATAAGCATAGGTCAGACGCAGATTGGCAAATTTGTCCTTAATCTCACCGGGCATTTTTCCAATCAGCGTCCCCTTCCCATGGACTACTTCATCATGGGAAAAGACAAGCATGAAATTCTCACTGTAAGCATAAATCATGCTGAACGTCAGTTCATTATGGTGGTGCGCACGGAAATAAGGGTCAAAGGCAATATAACCCAAATAATCATTCATCCAGCCCATATTCCATTTTATGTCAAAGCCAAGCCCGTTATCCTCCACATCTCCCGTAACTTTCGGCCATGCGGTGGATTCCTCGGCAATCATCAGCACGCCGGGATTCCGTCTTTTCACTACGGAATTCAAATGTTTCAGCAATTCCACCGCTTCCAGATTCTCATGGCCTCCGTACATATTAGCCACCCACTGTCCGTCACTCTTTCCGTAATCCAAATAGAGCATGGATGCCACCGCATCCATACGGATTCCGTCCGCATGGTACTGCTCAATCCAGTAAAGGGCATTGGCAATCAGATAATTGGAAACCTGCGGCCTGCCGTAATTATAAATCAATGTCCCCCAATGAGGATGGGATCCTTTCCTCGGATCTTGATGCTCATAGAGACAGGTCCCGTCAAAATTGGATAGCCCGTAAGTATCCCTCGGGAAATGCGCCGGCACCCAATCCAGAATAACGCCGATGCCTGCCTTGTGCATCTCATTCATGAAATATTTAAAATCTTCGTTCGTGCCATATCTGGAAGTAGGCGCATAATAGCCAATCACCTGATATCCCCAAGAACCGTCAAACGGATGTTCCATCACGGGCATCAGTTCTATATGTGTGTAGCCCATCTCCTTCACATACTCGGCCACCAAGGGAGCAAGTTCCCTGTAATTCAGATAACTGCCGTCCTCTGCCTGCTTAAAGGAACCGAGGTACAGTTCATAAATGCTGATGGGACTGTCTTTCCCCTGCCGTTCCTTCCTGCCGGCTATCCACTCGTCATCCTCCCATTTTACCTCCAGGCTGTCTGCCGCTGCCCGAACCACGGAAGCCGTATCCGGCCGCAGCTGCTGGCCGAACGCATACGGGTCTGCCTTTAAGAATGTCAGTCCTCCCTTTGCTTTGATCTCAAACTTATAATTATCCCCTACCTTCACATCCGGAATGAATATCTCAAAAATGCCGGAATCTTTCAGCCTGCGCATCTGATGCACCCTGCCGTCCCAGCCGTTGAAATCCCCTACGGTGCTGACCCTCACCGCATTAGGTGCCCATACCGCAAAGCAGACACCCGACACTCCGTCTATTTCCATAGGGTGCGCTCCCAATTTTTCATAAACCGTATAATGAATTCCCGCGGCAAACTTTTCCATATCGCTGTCCGTAATCTGGGACGGGAAATTATACGCATCCTTTATTTTTTTCAGGCTTCCGTCTTCATACTCCGCAATATATTCATAGGAAAACTTTGTCTTGCCCGGAACCAAGGCCACAAAAAATCCCTCTTCGTCCGCCTGTTCCATTTCATAGTTTTTCTTGTCCTTCTTATTCTGAAGTATCACGCTTTTGGCTCCCGGCAGAAATGCCTGAACCAACGTATTTCCCCCTGTCACATGGGGGCCCAGCAGGCGGTGCGGGTCATCCGATTCCGAATAAATGATTTCTTCTATTTCCGGCCAGTTCATTAATTTATACAGTTTATTATCCATATGCGCTCCCATCCTCGTTCCCAATAACGATTATCTTTCCTTATTTTATCTTATTTTCTTTCTATTTTCTGTACATCCTTTTACATCCCTTTTAAATCCGATGGATAAACAGGCCGCTCCGCAGCTTCGGCTCAAACCATGTGGATTTAGGCGGCATCAGCATTCCGGCATCGGATACCGCGAACAGTTCCCGTATGGAAGTAGGGTACATGGAAAATGCCGCTTTACAGTCCGTATGCACTCTCCGCTCCAACTCCCCAAGCCCTCGGATTCCTCCCACAAAATCAATCCGCTGATCCGTTTTCGGATCCTGTATGCCAAGCACCGGAGCCAGCAGCCGTTCCTGCAGCACTGCCACATCCAATGCCGCTGCCGGATCGGTTCCGCAAGGAGGTTCCTTTAAGGACAGACGGTACCACCGCTTCCCAAGATACATGCCAAAAGTCCCTTTCCGTTCCGGTCTGTATGGTTCCTCCCCCATATCTTCCAAACGGAAAGATTCTGCCACACGTCTCAGGAATTCCTCCTCCCCCAATCCGTTCAGATCCTTTATCACCCGGTTATAATCCATGATCATCAGCTGATCGTCGGGGAAAAGCACTGCCAGAAAATAGTTAAATTCCTCTTTCCCTGAATAATCCGGCATAGCATTCCTCCGTTTCTGTGAAGCCTTTACTGCCGAGGCACATCTATGATGCCCGTCCGCAATATAAATATGTTTCACCTTCACAAAAGCTTCCTTAATTTTTCCCACATCTTCCGCATCCATAATGCGCCATACCCTGTGGGCTATGCCGTCCGGCGGGACAAAATCATAAAACGGCGCGCCTGCCCGCACCTTTTCCACCACTTCGTTAATTGCAGGCTGCGAACGGTAAGCAAGAAAAATCGGCCCGGTCTGTGCCTGACAGACATCCACATGGCGGATCCGGTCCCTTTCCTTATCCTCCCTGGTATTCTCATGCTTCCTGATCACCTGCCCGATATAGTCGTCCACCGAAGCACAAGCCGCAATCCCCACTTGGGACCTGCCGTCCATCACCAGTTCGTAAACATAATAACAGTCCTGCTTTTCTTCTACAAAATCCCCATGTTCCACCATTTCCCAAAGAAGATCGTGCGCTTTTTCATACACGCAATCCGCATACATATCCACCTCATCGGGAAACTGTGTCTCAGCCCGGTCAATCCGCAGAAAAGAAAGCGGTTCCCGCATCACTTCCCGTTTTGCCTCTTCCCTGCTGTAAACATCATAGGGAAGCGCGGCAATCCTGCCCTCCAAGCCGCTTCTGGGCCGGATTGCTTTAAAGGGTTTTACATCTGCCATTTTATTTATCCTCGCGTATTTGTAATATGATATAGCATTATTCTAACAAATTAAGCTATACAGCACAAGCGTCAAGTGATAAAATAATTTTAAAGTTGGAAAGAATCCGCAATAATATAAGACGAGGAGGCTTTACGGATGACAGACGAGCATAAGATTATTTGGGAGAGAATCAGCGCATATGCGGAAGAGGCTTTGAAAGATATCGATCCGCAGAAAACACAGGTTTCGGTACAGTTGGATGCACTGCGGCCGATTTTAGAAGAGATTGCCGGCGAGAAAGGAGTTTCCCTGGAAGATATGTTTATCCTATATATGGACTTGGCCAGCGAAGCAGGCGTGGAAGCCGAAGCAAAGTTCCAGGAAAGCATGGAGGAAGGCGGAAACGGATTTTCGCATATGGCAAACCGGCTGCAGTAGATCCCTCAAGGTCTGAAAAACGGCATGGCTGAAAACCAATGCCATTTATATTCACATAGG
>CAJUIM010000161.1 GCA_910586275.1 uncultured Lachnospiraceae bacterium
TCCCGGCAGTTTGTGTTCTCCCCTCAAATAGAGATCAAAGGGAATACAAGCCGGGAGGATGTGGAAGAAGCCCTCAATATCTCAATGGAGCAATTCCGGGAACTGATGGAGCAGTACATTGCGGAAAAGGCGAGGGTATCTTTTGCTTAGAGGTGGCAGCACATGAAAACATATACAACGATACAGGGCGATATGTGGGATTCAATCGCCTATAAGCTGTACGGCGATGAAAAATATATGTGTCAGCTTATGAAAAGCAATTTAGAACTGCTTGATATTTTTATTTTCGGGGCCGGCACGGTTTTAAACGTGCCGGAACTGGAATCAGAAAAGGAAGCGGATTTGCCGTCATGGAGATAATGGGATGAAAACAGAGCAGCCGAGAGAAACATTGCTTGAATTATCGTATAACGGGATAAATGCAACCGGGGATTTTTCGTCAAAGTCGGAATCCTTTTCTTATACGGATGTTGCGTCCGGGGAAGCTGATACGCTTTCGCTTTCTGTAAGCAATACAACAGGGCAATGGCTTAACGGGTATATGCCGGAAGATGGGGATTATGTGGATGCAAGGATTGTCGTGCGGAATTGGAACGGCGAGGGGGATAACCGAAGCCTATCGTGCGGAAAATTCGACCTTGACAGCTTCAGAGCGTCCGGCTATCCAGAAACCGCCACAATCGGCGGAATCACTATCCCCATACGGACGAATTTCAATGTAACGCAAAAAAGCCGGACTTTCAGCAACACGACAACGAAAAACATTTTATCGGATTTGTGCGCCGGGGCCGGAATCGTCCTAGTGTACGAATCCGAGGATTACAGCATAGAGGAAGTGGAGCAATCAAAGCAGACGGATATGGAATTTGCTTTCAGCCTATGCAAAAACCACAACCTTGCAATGAAGCTGTACAATAGCAAAATGGTGGTGTACGACCAAACAGCCTATGAGAAAAAAGCCCCGGCGTATACTGTCCACAAAAGGGATATGCAGACATACAGCTTCGACCGGGCAAAGTCAAAACTGTATGACAGCGTACAAATCCAGTATGCAAATCCGGGAAGCGATGAAACATTGACCTATTCTTACACAATCCCCGGAGGAAGCGGAAGGCGGACGCTGTACATCAACGAACAGGCGGACACATACCGGGATGCAGAGATAAAAGCGAAGTCACAGCTTTTGGAGAACATCCGGGGCGCAATAAGCATCACTTTCCGAGTAAAGGGCGATACAAAGCACATAGCCGCCCGGAATATTCGGATTGAGGGAATGGGGAAAGCGGACGGAGTATATTTCATCGACCGGGTAACGCATTCCAAAAATGCAAAGGGTACATACACTTGCAGCATAAAGGCGCATCTTTGTGTTACGCACACGGATTTTTCCGCCCCTGTACCGCCGCCACAGGCACAGGCAGCGGCCGGAACTACCTACACGGTAGTAAAAGGGGATTGCCTATGGAATATAGCAAAAAAATTCTATGGCAGCGGCCCGAAGTATACGCTGATTTACAATGCAAACAAAGGCATTATCAAAAATCCAAGCCTTATATATCCGGGGCAAGTCTTAACAATCCCCCCGGCATGATCGGAGGAAACGCATGGAGGATATTATCAGAATCGGGAAAATATCAACAGTCAATTATGCGGCCGGCACGGCATCGGTTATATACACGGACAGGAACAACGAAGTATCCCCGTCCTTTCCGTTTTTTAGCTTAGTGTATGAGATGCCGAAAGTGGATGATACAGTGGTGGTTATCATGCTTCCGAACTCCACAACAAAGGGATTCATCCTTGGAGTGCCGTTTAGCGGCAAAAAAATCCCGGCGGAGAACGGACAAGGAATTTTCTATAAGGAATTTCAAGACGGCACAAGCATTTTATATAACCCCAAAACAAAGAACATGGAAGTATCCACAAAAAAAATCACGCTGAAATCCGTTGCCGCTGACAGCTTGACCGTAAAGGGGGAAATAAAGGCAAAGACCATCACGGCGGAGAAGATCACGGCGGATGATTTGGAAGTGTCCGGCACGGCGAAAATAAAAAATCTGGAAGTGTCCGGCACGGCAACCGGGCATTTCCCGGACTGATAGGAGCGTGGAAAGATGGCGGTTGGATACTTTGGGGATGTGGTTTTCTCTACATCGGATAAAAAAATACTTAGCTTCCGGGATTTCAAACTTTCCGCTTCGTCTAGTTGGGGCGAACACAAGAGGAACGGGCGGAAGTCTGAATGGGAGTTTCTTGGGCCGAATGCCGAAAAGGTGTCGTTTGTTGTCGTACTTGATGCCAATTATGGCGTAAACCCCCGGCGTGAAATCGAAAAATTGATTGGATATGTGGAAAGCGGCGCAATAAATCCGCTTGTAATCGGTGGGAAAAAAGTGGGCGGCCGGTGGAGGGCTACGGCTGTATCGTCCACATGGGGGCATATCATGAATGACGGAAAGCTTGTAAAAGCATCCGCATCCCTCACGCTTGAAGAATACGAATAGGAGGGCTTGCAGATGATCGCAATAGGCGAAATTGAATTTGAATTAAATTCCCCGGTTGAAATAGCACTTCGGAAAGAATTGCTTGACAATGCCGCCACAATCCTTTCGACCCTACGGGGAACGAATCCACAGGATAGGGGGATGGGGCTTGTATCAAGTGACATCATCGGGCGGCCCGTATATGCCGCAAAGGGTGCTTTCAGCGTACAGGCAATAGAGCAGATAGACAGATACGAGCCTAGATTGGCGGTTGTCGAAATAAATTTTGAGTGCAGAGAAGATAAAATAATTCCAAAGGTGGTGCTTACATACAATGGCGATTAACATTCAGAATCTTTATAATTTGCCGGATATTTCCGTGATTGATGATGTGGATATAGAGAGCATGAAAAAAGAAATGATTTCGGACTTTGAATCGAACTATAAAGAGGAAACGGGGGAATCCGTGACGCTTTATCCGGCAGACAAAGACCGCATCAAATTAAATGTGGTGGCAAACAAGCTTTACCAAGCTTATCAGTGCATAGACAGGGGCTTCAAAATGAATTTCCTTAAATATGCCTATGGGGATTATCTGAAACACTTGGGGGCGATGAAAAAGACATTTAAGCAGGATTCCCGGCCGGCCGTTACGGTACTTCGCTTTTCCCTTTCGGAAGCCCGTACACAGGTTACGGCGATTCCACAGGGAAAAAGGGCAACCGCCGGGGATAATGTCTTTTTTGCAACGGATGACTATGCGGAGATTGCCCCCGGACAGCTTTTTGTCGATGTTCCGGCCACTTGTACGGAATTAGGCACGGTTGGAAATCAGTATATCCCCGGACAGATTAACGCAATGGCGGACAAAATCCCCTATATTGCGAGCGTGGAGAATATCAGCGCATCGGACGGCGGCAGCGGAGAAGAAACGGATTCCGCTTTCCGGGAGAGGATATTTCTTGCCCCATCGTCTTATTCGACCGCCGGCCCGGAGGATGCTTATATATATTGGGTGCGGCAATACAATTCGGCGGCAATAGAGGATGTAAAAGTGAATACCACAAAGGATGCAGAAGTGGACATCCGGCTTGTGCTTACAGACGGGGCCTTGCCATCCGCCGCTTTCCTTGCCGATCTGACGGATTACCTCACGACATCCGCCATCCGTCCGCTTACGGATAAAATGTCGGTGGCTGCGCCGGATGTCGTGGAATATGACCTTGATTTTACTTACTATATCGGGCGGAGCAGCAAGGAAAACGTGGAAGCAATACAGGCGGCGGCGGAGGAAGCCAAGGATGCCTATGTGGCATGGCAAAAAACCCATATAGGGGCAGACATAAACACGGATGTGCTTGTGGAGTTTTTGAGGGCGGCCGGCGTGAAAAGGGCGGAAATTAGAAAGCCATCATACAAAATAATCACAAACACGGAAATAGCATCCGCAAAATCTGTAAAAATGGCTTATGGAGGGCTAGAAAATGATTAGTCTTTCTGAAATCGGCGGATTATATCTATCTACCCCGGCGAATTTAAAGGATGCAAGGACGAAAGCTTTCATGTATGCTTGCGACAAACAGATTAAAAAGCTGATAGAGCGCACGGAAAAGGTAAAAGTTTGGTGCGCCGTGGAATCAGTGGATGAAAAATACCTTGATTACATGGCAGCGGACAGCCGGACGCTTTTTTACAATTCATCCCTTGCGCCGGACGTGAAGCGCAAGCTGATAGCAAATTCTCAATATTGGTACATGAAATTAGGCACATCGGCGGCGATGGAAGAAATGATAAACATTGTTTTCCAGAACAACGACACAAGCATCGAAGAATGGTACAGCTACGCCGGAGAAGCGTTTCACTTTAGAATAGCGGTATCATCCGCCGTTACTACAGTCGAAATGTCCGAGTTTTTGAAATATGTAAACGAGGTAAAAAACGCCCGGTCAATCATTGACTATCTTGTTCTGCAAAGCAGAAGCACGCTTGTACTGCAAAATGATTCAGACTATAGCCGTCTGTCCTTTGAGCCTTGCAGCAATGATTTTTATTGCGGCACGGCCCCGGATTACGCTATGGGATTACATACGGCAGAAAGCGGCCTGCAGTTGTCCGGCAATGGGAAACTGTATCAAACGGAGCATGAGCCGGCCGGCACGACCCCGGATTACGCTAAGGGATTAAAACTTGCGGAAGGGATTCTTTCCGTTGGGAATGATGAAAGCGCAATTCCGTTCGCTTATGGCATGGACGATCAGACCGAAACAGGCACGGCCCCGGATTATGCTATGGGATTACAGCTTGCAGAAGGGGAATTGTGCGCCGAAAATGGCAGCAATTCACAATCTTTCGATTACAGCATGGACAATCAAACGGAAAGCGGCACATTTCCGAATTACGCTATGGCGGCGCAGTTTGCGGAGGAATCGCTTGATATTGCAGAATCCGGCGATGCAATCCCTTTTGAGTACCGTGTTGATAATAAATTTGCATCCGAGGATGTGTAAAGGAAAGGAGAGAAAGCACTATGCTAATGAGCAATGGAGAGATAGCGGCACTAAAGAACTATCTCAAAAACCGTGTGGCATACGCAAAGTATTATTCCGGCGGAAATTGGCACAAAATCGACGTGTACAAGGTTGATGTATTGCCGGACGGACGCTTTGCGGCTTACATCTTATTCGGGCATGATGCGCCGAATCAGATCAGCAAAATAGAATTTTACAATGTGGACGGCGGAATCTTTGCTTCCGGCACGGAATCCATCAATAAGGAATCGTTTTCTGAAGGAATCCTGTACCGATACACAATAGCGATTAAGCAGACCACGGAGTAAAAGGAAAGGAGTTAGTTGCAAAGATGTATATACCTGTTAAATGGAAAGACCATATTGTACAATTCATGCGCCGTTTCATGATGACGAATGGGGAGGGGCCGGGGCTTGTCTACTTGACCCCATCCCCCGGAGAAATTGAGCAGCAAGGAACGCCGCAAAGCGCAAGAAATTTCGGCCACATGGATTTAGGGATTCTGGAGGGGCAGCTTGTCGCTAACCTTATGTTTACGACAGGACGGCAGCAGGCCGGAGTGATCGAAAGCCTTACCGGGCAGCAGTTTGATGTGACACTTTCCAATTCCCGGAAATACCCGGCCACAAACGCAATCGCAACCGTGGCACTTACAAAATACCTCAACAATACGGATTATCAGCTTCACTATAAGATATTGGAGTGTTCCGGCGG
>CAJUIM010000162.1 GCA_910586275.1 uncultured Lachnospiraceae bacterium
CTACTGTAAAATATTAAATTTTCAAGGTTCCTGCAGAGTATCAAACATAGAAAACTCTATGTTTTGACCCCAGCATCATGTCATTAACTTAAGCCGCAGCCCCCATCAGGAACGATGTTTTTCACTCGGACCTTCGAAAAACGCCGGCACTTAGGCACTGTATTTTAGTGCCTTAGTACCGTTGCGTTTGCCGCAGAGCGAAAGCGTGTCCGAATAAAAACATCGTTCCTGACGGGGGCTGCGGCTTAAGCTAATGACATTGTATAATGGGAGGGTTGCTTTCAAAAGGTGAAAGCCTTATTGCATTCGACATAATTCTTCCGTAAATTCCCATGCATGAAGCCATGCTGAAATTTTTTCGTAAATGGTCTTGCATTTTAAAATGAATGTGCTATAATACCGCTTGTGTGAGAACAGAAATAAAGAATGTGGAGGAGATAAGCATGAAAAAGAATTTGGTAAAACGTATTGCAGCAATGCTCACAGTGGCAGTAATGGGTATGTCGGTTGTGGCTTGCGGAGGAAGCAACGGAGGCACAGAAGCATCTTCAGCAGCTCTTACAGAGGAAGAGTATATTGCAAAGACTAATGAACTGGCTGAATCCATGAACAATGTTATGACAGAGGCGGCTTCGCTGGATGCAAATGATGTTGAGGGGGCTAAAAAACTGATTGAAGGATTAAAAGCACCTTTTGTGGAATTTGCGGCTATTCAGGCACCGGAGAAATATGCGGATGCTCAGGCAAAGTACAAATCCGGTTCGGAAGCTATGATCAAGTATCTTGATATGTGTGTGGATATGCTGGATCCGGAAAAGGCAGCTGAGGTAGATATGGAAGAACTGACAGAAGTAGTTACGACTATCCAAAATGACTTTACGGAAGGCGCTAACTTAATGCAGTCAGCAGGGAACTAAGAGCCGGCCGGACATCGGGCAGTCTTCCGGAATGGTTTTAAACGGGAAATCAGTGCCGTATATCCGGTGATCAGGAAAAAGGTAAGAAAGGATGCATGATGCATCCTTTTTTATATATAGGAGGAATGTGAGATGGACAAAAATCAATTTGCCGTTAGGCCGCCTATGGGGTGGAACAGTTATGATTATTACGATACAAGCGTGGACGAAGAACGGATAAAGGCAAATGCAGATTATATGGCAGAACATCTGAAGGCATACGGATGGGAGTATATTGTGGTGGATATCCAATGGTATGCCAATGATGCGGGAACGAGAAGGGAAGAATTTCAATACATCCCTTTCGGGGATGTGCAGATGGATGAATATGGGAGGCTGCAGCCTAGCCCTAAACGTTTTCCTTCTTCTGCAGATGGGAGTGGGTTCCGTTCATTGGCAGCGTATGTGCATGGAAAGGGACTGAAATTCGGCATTCACATTATGCGGGGAATTCCCAGGGCGGCGGCACATCTCCATTGTCCGGTGCAGGGCACGGACAGTACGGCGGATAGGGTGGCAGATCCTTCTTCCATATGCATCTGGAATCCGGATATGTATGGGGTGAGGGATACCGCGGAAGGTCAGGCATATTACGACGGGCTGATTGGCATGTATGCGCAGTGGGGAGTGGATTTCATTAAATGCGACGACATATGTGACACCCGGCTGTATAGGGAAGAGCCTTTTTCGGGTTGGCACGAAACGAGGATGCTGCATGAAGCAATCCGGAAATGCGGCAGGCCTATCGTGCTGAGCCTGTCTCCTGGGCCGGCACATATCGACAGGGCATGGCAGTATAGCAAATATGCCAATATGTGGCGGATTACGGATGATTTGTGGGATGAATGGGACTTGCTGAAGAATATGTTCCGGCGTTGTGAACTGTGGCAGGATCATGTGAAGACCGGTTGTTTTCCCGACTGCGACATGCTGCCTTTGGGCAAGCTGGGCGGAGGTTTCGGGAATGGGGAATGGGATTGCAGGCTGACGGAAGAAGAGCAGAAAACGATGATGACGCTTTGGTGCATGTTCCGTTCTCCGTTAATGATAGGAGCCGAACTGACCCAAATGGATCCGTGGACATATTCCCTTCTGACCAATGGGGATCTGCTGGCACTATTGGGAGAGGAGTGCCGTGGGACGCAGGTAATGCGTACGGAAAGTACGGCGGTCTGGAAAAATGTAAACCGAAAGACAGGAGATGTGCATATCGCCGTATTCAATCTGGGCGAGGAAGACGGGAATGTTACGGTTCCTATGGATGATTTGGGGAACGGAGGAGCCGGGAACCGGATTTATACTTTATATGAATTGTGGGACAAGACAGAGCGTCAGGCTGAGGAGCCGGAAATTACCGTATGGGTTCCGGCACATGGGGTGAAAGTCTATCGTATAATTTAATATGTGCCGGGGAACCTTACGGAACTTATTTTTCGGAAATATGCCGTGTCCTGCGGCGATGCAAGTCCAGGGGCTTTCGCCGCATACAGCGAGGGCTTTAAAAGAACGGTTTCTAAGAAGGAAAGTCCGTTTTCCAGAAGCCGTGAAGGTTGCAGTAGGCATAGGCGGCAATGGGCTGGTCTCCGTCCTGCAGGAGGAAGTGGGCGGTAGGTTCTCTATCCGGACTGAGGGAAACTCTTTGGCAGCCGTCCCGGGTCAGTAAATAGATCCAGGTGATACTGTGTTCGGCAGACATAGGGTGGAGTATGCTGCCCACGCTGACGGTGATATGCTGCCCTTCCTTTGTGATGACGGGAAGGTGTTTTTCCGTGGCTCCTTCCGAAGTGTTGGGTTTCAGCTCGGTGAGGGCGTGGCAGATGTTCAATGGGTCGGCCGTCCCGGAGGAAGTGATGGCTTCGAAGATAAGGCCGGTGTCTTTATGGATATAGAATTTCGGTTCTGTTTTCATAATGATTTCCTTTCTTGTTTCATTGCTGCATATTGGTCTGCTTTCGCGGGGCAGTAAGGCAGAAGCCGCTGCCGCCGAAAACGGCTTTGTCAGAAAGCTTTCCGGAGAAAGCCGTTTCATGATTAGTATGTAGATTTTCGTAGGTTTTATGCATGCATGGTCAAGTTTACATGTTTTGTGCCTGTTTTAAACAGCGTATTGACTTTTCACATGATATTGTATACTATTTTATAGAGTTTAAGCTTTGCCGGAAGATGGATTGGCAGAGATGGTGAACAAGCCGGCGGCATAGGAACGGCACCGGCCGGATGGGGTTTAAGAAAGGAAGAAACAGGATGCAGGAAAAGAATATACCGTATAAGATTTATTTGGAAGAAAACGAAATGCCGAAACAATGGTACAATGTGCGCGCCGATATGAAGAACAAGCCGGCGCCTCTGCTGAATCCGGGTACGCTGAAGCCTATGACTTTTGAAGAACTGCGAGGAGTGTTCTGTGATGAATTGGCAAGGCAGGAATTGAACGATACGGATGCGTATATTGATATTCCGCAGGAAATTCAGGATTTTTATAAAATGTACCGGCCTGCGCCTTTAGTGCGTGCTTACTGTCTGGAGAAGAAACTGGACACTCCGGCAAAAATCTATTACAAATTTGAAGGGAATAATACGAGCGGAAGCCATAAGCTGAATTCTGCCATTGCACAGGCTTATTATGCAAAGCAGCAGGGGCTGAAGGGAGTCACTACGGAAACCGGCGCCGGACAATGGGGGACGGCTCTGTCCATGGCTTGTTCCTATTTCGGGCTGGACTGCCATGTATATATGGTAAAAGTGTCATATGAGCAGAAGCCTTTCCGCCGTGAGGTAATGCGTACTTACGGGGCGCAGGTAACGCCTTCGCCTTCCGATACTACCGGGGTGGGGCGGAAGATCCTGAAGGAATTCCCCGGCACTGGGGGAAGCCTTGGCTGTGCTATTTCCGAGGCGGTTGAGGCCGCTACCAGCAGAGAGGGATACCGGTATGTGCTGGGAAGCGTATTGTCTCAGGTACTTCTTCATCAGTCCATTATCGGAGAGGAGACAAAGGCTGCACTGAAAAAATATAATATCAAACCGGACATTATCATCGGATGTGCCGGAGGAGGATCCAATTTAGGCGGGCTGATTTCTCCCTTTGCGGGTGAAATGCTGCGCGGTGAGGCGGATTACAGAATCATTGCGGTAGAGCCGGCTTCCTGCCCAAGCCTGACTAGGGGGAAATATGTTTATGATTTCTGCGATACGGGAAAAGTATGTCCGTTGGCCAAGATGTATACATTAGGGAGCGGTTTCATGCCGGCGCCGAACCATGCCGGCGGCCTGAGATACCATGGCATGAGTTCCGTTGTGTCCCAGCTGTATCATGACGGATTGCTGGAGGCTGTCAGCGTGGAACAGACGGCGGTATTCCGTGCGGCGGAGGAATTTGCCAGAGTGGAAGGCATTCTCCCGGCACCGGAAAGTTCCCATGCGATAAAAGTAGCGATAGACGAAGCCATAAAGTGTAAGGAGACCGGAGAGGAGAAAACGATTGTCTTTGGGCTTACGGGTACCGGTTATTTTGACATGATGGCGTACGGGAAATATCATGACGGGGAAATGACGGACTATATCCCATCGGAGGAAGATTTGGCAAAAGGCTTTGCGGGGCTTCCTTCCCTTCCGGAAACGATGTAATATTTGGCAAATGATTTTGACTGCTCCAGAGCGTGTTTGAAAATTGCTTCTTGGCAGATGGGTGTCACTTTGTGGGAGATTTGGCGCAAATATCACGCAAAGTGGTGAAACGGCACGTCGTAGTGCAGATGCCATGCATTTCTTAGGCATCCGGCAATTGCCGCATGGATTTGGTGTTCCATGTGCGAAAGCGGGACAGCATTCCGCGGCATTGCCGGCCAGAGGTTCTGCTGCTTATGGAAAGGGGGATTTCGTTCCGCAATTTCCGGTTTTGCTTCCTGCCGAATTTACTGGATGGAGTGTTTTGCAGTATTTTTGGAAAAAATTATAAATTGGGCTTGACTTTTATAAGCGTATCGTTTAGAATATAACTGTTGCGGATGGTTTGAATGAAAATGAAACCGGAAGCAGATGTGCGCTTAGCTCAGCTGGATAGAGCGTTTGGCTACGGACCAAAAGGTCGGGGGTTCGAATCCTCTAGCGCACGGTTTTTGTGCGGTTGCGCACGTTGGTTTTTTGAGAGGCGGAAATGCTGATAAATGGGCATTTCCGCTTTTTTTCTCTTTCATTGGGGGGCAAAAAGTGTAATAAATCTTGTTACACTTTTCTCGTCCTTTAGGTTGAAAGATTCTGCTTCAGAAGCCACTTGCTTTAAATAATAAAGTGAGTGGCATATTGTGTCAAAATATGTTATAATCTGAATTAGAGATGAGGAAAACTCTTAAAATTCTTATTTTAAAAAAATTGGACAGGGAAGAATTTTATAAAGCAGAAGAAACCCAAAGCCTTTTAGACCAGTTTCTTAATCAAGTTGAGCATTTTTTTAGAACCAATCCTACTTTGAAAAAGGCAAAAACTATCCATTCAATCAAGTCCCGTCAAAAAGATCCAGAACATTTAAGGGATAAATTGATGAGAAAATATTCTAAGGGTTTTGTGATAACAAAAGAAACTCTTTTGAAAGAAATTACTGCTTTTGAAGATTGGAAACTGGTCGAATCTCCAAAAGCATATACTTGGGAAAAAGAGAATCAACAATTTTTTGAAGATTTGGGAATTAAGACGGAAGTAAAAGATACCTATTACACAAGCGTTCATTATGTAGTGAAGCCTAATAATG
>CAJUIM010000163.1 GCA_910586275.1 uncultured Lachnospiraceae bacterium
GCTGTTTGCATTTGATGAAACTGAATATAGCTTTTTAAGGGCATCCCCATCTGCTCCTTAAATAAGTGCGACAGTCGGCTTGATGACAATGCCACTTTATCAGCAAAAGAAGCAATTGAATGGGTATTGCAATTACACTGTTCTATTTCGTATAGCAAATCCTTAATTCTATCATCATATATTTTAGATTGCTCTTTTAACCTTAAAAATTTGTATAGTTGTATCATAAACTCTCTATATTCTCTCAGTCCATCGCTATCAATAAGGCAAAATAATAAATTTTGGATGTATTCAATATCTTGATTATCAAACATACAATACTTCGTTCCCCCCATTCTTTCCACCAATTGAGTGGCTAAACTCGAAGTCGGTTCAATTATCATAGTAAAATACATTTTCTTTCCTGTTGAAAAACTATGTAATATGTCGCGGTTTATAACAATACATCTACATGAAATTTTATTATCTTCTACACCTATCTCCAAATTATTTTCTATGCTTAAAAATAACTGCATTGCACAATGCTTATGTGGGACAGATTCAATTTGGTCTGTTATGATTGAGATTTTATCGCTGTCCCAATATATTTTATTCATAGATGTTACCTCCCTCTATGCTTAGCTTTTTCTTTTCTTGTCACATAACGTATGATCGTTCTTTTTCTGCTTCTTTTTGTCCTCTGCTTTGAACTTTCCTTTCTATTTTTCCTTATTCATGCTGAAACTTTAACACCCACTTAGGATTTCTTCTTTCTTCTGTCAATAGGCTTCTCGGCAATTATCGGTATAAGCCAAACGCGGTTGATATTCATTGCTCCTTCAATACGATTTTCTTTGCATAACCGCTGCACCCATCTAAGCGATACGTTCCATTTTTCTGCGGCTTCCTGCGCTGTCATATATTCAAACATTTTTAACCTCCTATTGCGTACTGTATATAGTATAGCCGCTTGAACGAACTGTATCAAGCAGATAAATATGAACATTCATTATAACTTTCCGAAAAGAAAAACGACAGAGCTTTTACCCTCTGCCGTTGCCTTGCTTATGTGTATATAATTTCCTCGTTCACAATCTCCCTCGCACACGCCCTTATGTTATTCATTCTTCCTGTCCATTCCAAGACATTTTCTTCCTTTAGGCATCTGTTTGCCCTGCGCCTGTTTCATGCTCTATGAGCCTTTCAAAGCGTTCCTGCGCCTGCCTGTTAATTTCGGCAAGGTATGTATTGAACAGGTTACATTTCCTCACAATAATATTTAAAATACAATTCCTTCAATGGCTGATATGCCCCCCGGGGCAGATGAATATTCTTTCCGTTATCCAGACAGATATTCTGCGCATTCAGACTGTCAATATGCTCCAGATTGACAATATAAGAAATCCCTACCTTGGCAAATTCCTGATAATCGGAAAGCATGCCGTAAATCTCAGTCATCGTCATGCGGAGAACCAGCTGACGGCCATCCGCCATATAAAGGCATTGATACCGCCCCTGCGCCTCACAGTACACGATATCGCTTACTGCCACCCTACAGATTTTTCCGTCAATCCTGAGCAGCAGGAACTTTTTCTGCTCCTCTTCGATATGCACGAAAAACCGATCCAGTACCCGAAAAAGTTCTTTCTCCATAATAGGCTTTACCAAATATTGCATGGCATCTACCCGAAAAGCCTCCAATGCATGGGCAGTGGAAGTCGTCAGGAAAACAATCCGGCCGTCGCTTCCCAGTGCGCGGATTTCCTTCGCCGCCACGGTTCCCAGCTTCTGCGGCATATAAATATCCAGCAAAAGCAAATCCGGCATATAATCTTTTTCTTTTACGGCATAAAGCAATTCTTCCGCACTTCCAAACCGCTCTATCGAAAAACCATATTTAGGATTCCTATTCCGATAGGCATTCAACAGCATTTCCGTCTTATCCAATTCTTCCGTCTCATCATCGCAAAGTGCTATCAGGCACATTTTTCCGCTCTCTTTCGTTCTCCTTTTCGGCCACCCGGATATGCTGCCGGCTTATCTGTTCCGAATTATAATTATATGTATTTTCTGTTGTAAAGTCAACTTAAAAAATCCTAGCAAAAAACCGTAAATCGATCCTATGTTCCGGCCAAAAAGCCCGTCATCATATGATAATGCAGACCATACCTCCATTGCTGTCATTGACAATCTTCTGCATAGTCTCCTGCAGTTTCATCTGGCTTTCTTCCCCTATCATGGCAATCTTTCCGGAAATCCCGTCATTTACCAGCTGTTCCACCGTCTTGCCGAATATATTGGTTTCCCATATTCCTTCCTCACTAGTGCCTGCGTCGGAAATATAGCGGATTAAATCTTCGGCCTGCTTTTCCGTGCCTACAATGGGAGATATTTCCGTCTCTATATTCGCTCTTATCATATGAATGCTTGGGCTTTCCGCCTTTATTTTTACGCCGAATTTATTGCCGTGCCGTATCACTTCCGGTTTATCCAGCGTAATCTCATCCCTGTCAGGCGTGACTACCCCATAGCCTTTGCAGCGTACCGCTTCCACCGCATGGAGCACTTTTACATATTCACGTTTCATCTTCGCCATATCACGCAGCACATTCAGCAATTGATATTCGCTTGTAATGCTCTCTCCCACCAAATCACTCAGCATTTCGTAATAGTAGGAATCATCCACATCCAGCTGAACGGACACGCAGCCGGATGCCATATCCACTCCGTCCACTTTGCATTTCCTTATGTACTCGCTTTCCAGCCGGATGCCGTTGCCTGCAACATCCTTCACGCAGCCTAGTTCCCCCATCAATACCTTAATCTTCTGAATGATATCCGCTTTCATTTTATGCGTATTGGGCAGCATCTCCACCCACTTGGGCATATAGAACTCTATCATGGTCAAAGGGAATTCATACAGTATTTTCTCCATAATGTCATGGATATCTTCTTTTTTCAGCTGCTCACAGTTTACCGGCATGGCACTGACCTGATACTTCTTGCTTATGCCGTCCGCCAGCTTCACCGATTCCTCCGAGTAAGGCTTTTCCGTATTTACCAGCACAATGAATGGCTTATGTATTTTTTTCAGTTCCTGAATCGTACGTTCTTCCGCCGGTATATAGTTCTCTCTCGGTATCTCCCCGAAACTTCCGTCACAGGTAACTACAATCCCGATGGTGGAATGATCGTTGATGACCTTTCTTGTGCCGATTTCCGCCGCCTGGGTAAAGGGAATCTCTTCCGCTGACCAAGGAGTCTTTACCATCCGTTCCTCATTATCCTCAATATGGCCGGCTGCGCCCTCCACCATATAGCCCACGCAGTCAATCAGCCGCACATTCACGTCAATATCTTCCCCCAATGTGATCTTTGCGGCTTCCTTGGGGATGAATTTAGGTTCCGTGGTAGTGATTGTCTTCCCGCCGGAACTCTGGGGCAGTTCATCCTGTGCCCGTACTTTTTCATGTTCCTGCGTCATAGAAGGCAGAACCATAATATCCATAAAACGCTTAATAAAGGTGGACTTTCCTGTCCTTACCGGACCCACTACGCCTATATAGATTTCTCCCCCTGTCCGGAATTGTATATCTTTGTATAAGTTATGCGTATGCACTGCATCCATTCAAATGCTCCCTTCCATATTTGCTGTTACAATATATGTCCGGGAGCATTTAATTATACTTGTATTTTTTTGAAATTCTTCTTCCCTCGCCTGAGGACAATCCCTTCTCCTGTCAGCCTGTCTTTTCCGTAAGCAGCTTTAATATCCGTCACCTTTTCCCCATCCACTGTGACGCCGCCCTGTTCCACTGCACGCCGCCCCTCAGAACGGGAAGCCACCAGCCCGGAAGCCACCAGCATAGTCAGTATGTCAATGGTTCCGTCCACAAAATTTTCTTCCGACAGTTTCACCGCAGGCATGTCAGCCGCATTCCCACTGGAAAATAAAGCCTTTGCGCTTTCCAAGGCCCTATTTGCCTCGTCTTCCCCATGCACCAGTTTTGTCAGTTCAAAAGCCAAGATTTCTTTTGCCTTGTTCAGTTCGCTGCCTTCCCAATGATCCATTTCGTCAATCTGCTCCAGCGGAAGGAACGTCAGCATACGGATACATTTCAGCACATCCGCATCGGCCACATTCCTCCAATACTGGAAAAACTCAAAAGGTGTAGTCTTCTTCGGGTCAAGCCATACGGCTCCTTTCTGTGTCTTCCCCATCTTCTTCCCTTCGGAATTCAGAAGAAGGGTAATTGTCATTGCATATGCATCCTTCCCCAGTTTACGGCGTATCAGTTCCGTGCCTCCCAGCATATTGCTCCACTGGTCATCCCCGCCAAACTGCATATTGCAGCCATATTTCTGGAACAGCACATAAAAATCGTAACTCTGCATAATCATGTAATTAAATTCCAGGAAACTCAGCCCTTTTTCCATACGCTGCTTATAGCATTCCGCAGTCAGCATGCGGTTCACGCTGAAATGTGCTCCCACTTCCCGCAGAACTTCAATATAATTCAGATCCATCAGCCAATCCGCATTATTTACCATCAATGCCTTACCTTCGGAAAAATCAATGAATTTACTCATCTGCTCCTTAAAGCAGTCACAGTTATGCTGGATTATCTCCGGTGTCATCATTGTCCGCATGTCGCTTCTCCCCGAAGGATCCCCGATCATGCCTGTGCCTCCCCCAATAAGCGCAATGGGCTTATTCCCGGCCATCTGCAGCCGCTTCATCAGACACAATGCCATAAAATGCCCTACATGGAGGCTGTCTGCCGTAGGATCGAAGCCAATATAAAACGTAGCTTTCCCGTTGTTAATCAGTTCCTTAATTTCTTCCTCATCCGTAAGCTGCGCCAGCAGCCCTCTCGCTTTCAGTTCTTCAAATACTGTCATTTTCTTTCCCTCCATTTCCTTCCGCAGCTTTTATATTGCAGTCGGGCGGCATGCTTCCCCTGCATGGGGCCGCGCCATGGGGCAGGGAAACTCTTTCCCCTGCTCCGCGCACCCGGCACCCTTCAGTTCTGCTGACATCCTTCCTTTGGGTGCCTGTGTGCATAAAAAAACCGCCCTAATTAAATAGGACGGATGCAATCCGTGGTACCACCTATATTCACAGATGACTCACGCCATCTGCCTCTGTAAGTACGGTTATCCTCGGCCTAAGGTTCTTATTGGCACTGTAACCCAAAAGAATTCCGGATAACGATACTCTTCCGCCATAACGCGGGGAATCACGTCACGGCCTACTAAAGGCGGATTGCCTTATTCTGCCGTGCAGCTCCCGGATGTATTCATAAACAGCTTCTCCTGCACCTCTCATCTGCCGGTTGCTTTCTGTTGGTTTCCCTGTTCACTACTTGTTCCGATCTGCGCCTTTTTTCTTTTCCAATCCATTTTCTTTGAACCAATTGCATTTTATCTTATTATAAGGAATTTGTCAACTGCTTTGCATGAAAATCCACGGAAAGCAGTAACAGCTCAGCCTGAATGTAATGTTGGGAGGCGGACGCCCGTGCGCGAGTTTTTTTAGCGGCCGGCAGCAGCGGAACTGCCTGTCCCGGTTTTCCGTGCACTTTTTTCGGCTGGCGGTTTCTAAGCAGAATGAGAAAGTGTGTCACAAGCTACGGTCGTCCTCAAGC
>CAJUIM010000164.1 GCA_910586275.1 uncultured Lachnospiraceae bacterium
CAGAGCGAAAGCGTGTCCGAATAAAAACATTGTTCCTGATGCGGGCTGCGGCTTATGGGAATGACATTGCACTTAGGCACGGTACTTTAGTAACGCATCCTTTCCAAAGCTTCCTCCCCCGACAGTTCTTCCAGTTTCCGATACCCGTACCCTTCTACCCTGCCGTCAAACCCGCAGACTGTCCGGAAGGAACAGTAATCACAGGCGGTGTCCGTCCCTTGCTTGCATGGCCTTGCAGCTATCCTGCCGTCCAGTATTTCCCTGCCGATTTCCTTTATCTTCCGGCTGACATAATCCGACACTGTCTGCAGATCCTCTGCCCCCAAGATACCGGATCTGGCACTATAGCTGCCGTCCTTTTTCCTCTCCACGGGCACCACATCGGACTTATCGGTAAACTCCCCGTCCAAGGAATCCACGATACCCTCTGCTTTGTTCACGATTCCGGTCATCCGCAATTCCTTCCGCAGCTGTTCATTCAGCTCCTCCGGAGAGATCTCTTCCTCCGTCTTTACTACCGGATCCGCCACATGGTAATAGAGCAATGCCGCCGGCACCGCTTCCTTCCCGCCGTTCTTTCTCTTTTCCAGTTCCAAAGCCGCATTCATATAAACCACCAGCTGCAGCTGCAGCCCGTAATAAACGGCTGCCAAGTCAAATTTTTTACTCCCCGACTTATAATCTATGACCTTCACATACACATGCTCCCCATCCTCCATCGTATCGATACGGTCTATCCTGCCCTGCAGCTTCATTTTCTCCTTTTCCCCCAGCGCGATATTTACCGACTCCAAGTCCTCCACTTCGGCAAAGGATACCTCAAACCGGCGTGGAATAAAACTTCCCTTTTTCAGCTGATACTGCAAAGTCATCACTGCCCGCTTCAGAATACGGTGCATACGCTCAATGGCATACTCATTCCGTGCCGTGCTGTACAGCACCGTCTCCCCGTAAGCCGCCGCATAACTGTCCAATGCATCCCGCAGCAGCCGGTCCGCCGTTTCCCCGTCAAACCGGAACCAGCTTTCTCCCTCTTCTTCCAGTTTCCCGGCAAAAATTTCCAGCACGCCATGGAACACATTTCCCATATCCACTGCCTCAAAGCCATACTCCTGCCGCTCCTGCAGGGACAGCCCGTATTGCAGGAAATGCGCATAAGCACAGGCTGCATACCGTTCCAAACGGCTGACGCTGCTTACCAGCATCCTGCCATACAGCAGTTCTGCAATCTCCTTTCCCAGCGGATGCTCTCTATACCGGGAAAATGCGGCGTCCACCAGCCGCTTCGTCTTCCCGCCGTACTCCCCGTCCGCCCGGTAGGAATGATAAACCGTGAAAAACCGTATTTTTTCTTCCTCTTCCATATTCCCTGCCGCATAGTCCCGCAGCATATCTGCCAGATAATCCACGCCGGAACGCTTTGTTTTTATCTGCCCTGCCGCATCCCGCACCTGCGGATACTCTTTCCGCAGGGCCGGAAAAAGCTTGCACAGAGTATCCGCCAAATAGGCCGGACGGATACTTTTTCCTTCATTATTCACCTTGCTGTAGGAAAGGTAGAGCCGGTCGGAAGGCTTGGTCATATTCATATACAGATACAGCCTCTGAATATACATCTGCTGTCTCGGAGTGGGGGCCAGTTCAAACGGAGATCCCTGCAGAAATTCCCGGTCGATATCCGAAATAATCCCGCCGCTTCCAGCATTCTTCGGAATCGTCCCGTCATTGATGCCCACAAAAAACAAAACACGGATTTCCTTCAGGCGGGTACGTTCAATGTCGCCAACCACCACCCGGTCCACATTCTGCGGAATGGTTCCCACTTGGATTTCCCCAAAGCCCGCATCCAGAATATCCGCGAACTCCTTCATCCCCATCTTTTCCTCCGCCAGCAGGCTGTCCATCTGATCCAGCAAATCCATCACCAGCCGGTAAATCTGTCCATACTCCTTGGCACGCACTGCCGCCTTTCCCGTCCCCCCCTGTGCCTGAAACCTGCGTTCATAGACTGCCAGCTTTTCCTGTACCTTATTCTTTATAAGAAAATCATATAAAGCCCGGATTTTCTCCCCCGCCGTTTCCATCCGCTTTCCGAGAAGCGGCGACAGTTCCTCCAGAAATGCCGTGCGCATCCCGTTCAGCCTTTCCAATTCCTCCGCATCCGTTTCCGACGGCTTTGCGGTAAACATGCCCTCCCAGCGTTTCCTGCCTTTCACGCCATAAGCCAGCACATAATTTTCCAATATATCCGTATCTTCTCTGGAAAAGCCGGTCAGCCCGCTGCGCAGATAATGAAATACCGCACGATAGGAAAAATTCTCCATCACAATTTTCAGCGCACTCCGAATATATTCGATGAACGGATTCAGCAGAATCCCCTTGGTCTGATCCAAATAGACCGGGATACCGAATTTTTCGGCTTCCGCTTCCACATGCCCCGCATAAGACAGCAAGTCTCCGGTAACAATGGCAAAATCCCGGTAACAATAATGCTCTTCCTGCACCAATTCCCGGATTCGGATGCATACCTGCCGGATTTCTTCCTCCGGCGAAGACGCTTCCGCCAAATGAATGGCTCCGCTCTCCCCCTCAAAAGCTTTTACCGGATAACGGAACAGATATTTTTCCAAATGCTGCATTTCCTTATTTCCGGCAAACCGCGGAAGTTCCCGCTCCTTCCTGCCTCCGTTCCGGCTGCCCTCTTCTTTCTCCCCATTCCTGCCGTTCCCGTCCGGCCTGCCCACAAATACATCCTGCCCACGGCGCACACCCGCTTCCTTGGCCAGCCTGTCTAAGTCCCACACCGTCTTCTTGCTTAAATAAAACAATTTCTGCTCCCCGTCCGGCATATACGGATTCTCTTCCATGCCATCCATAACTACCGTAACGATAACCTCTTTGGACAATTCCATAATGTTCTGCATCAGCCGGTTTTGAATAGGGGTAAATCCGGTAAATCCGTCAAATGCCACCACGCTGTTGCGTATTAACCCGGATTTCGGCAGCAGACGGCAAAGCAAATCCAGCGTTTCTTCCGTAGTGATGTATTTTTCTTTTATATACTGCAGAAAATGCCCATACAGCACCCCTAAGTCTTTCAGTTTATGGTACAGCGCGCCCCTTTTCCGCGCATATTCCGTCAGTTCTTCCAGTTCCTTCACGCCTATGCCGTACTGCATAAATTCCGATATGGCCGACTTCACTTCATGGATATAACCGATTTTCCCCAGATTGCTGCCGATTACAGGCATCTCTTCCCCAATGCCTTCCGCCACCTTGCGCAGCACCAGACTCTTTCCCGTATCATCCAGCACGGTTCTGGCATCGCCGCCTACCTCTTCCAGAATGCGGTGGGAAAGCCTGCCGAAACTCAGCACGTCAATATTCATAATTCCCTTGTTCGGATGTGCCTTTACAATGTCCATCTGCGTCTGCATGGTAAACTGATCGGGCACAATCACAAGAAAATCCGTTCCCGGCTCTTCTACTGAACGACTTACGATTTCCCTATGAAGCTGCGTGCTCTTTCCGGAACCGGAAGGGCCGAAATAAAATCTAAGTTCCATCCGAATGACCTGTTCCTCTCTTTGGTATTACTCATTCACGGCATTGTCCGCCGAAATATATTCCCCCATTTCCTTTACGGAATCAAAAATCAGATCCGGCTGTATTTCCGACCGTGCCGCATCTTTCAATGTTGCCTCCCCGCTCAGTACCAATACGCTTTTCAGCCCGTTCCTCACCCCGGCCGCCACATCGGTGTACAGCCGGTCGCCTACCATCACCGTCTTCTCTCTTCTGGCACCTGTCCTCTCCAACAGATAGTCCACAATATCCCCGTTGGGCTTTCCCATAATCCGTTCCGGATACCTGCCAGTGGAAGCATGGATAAAAGCATGGATGGCTCCTGCATCCGGGATAAATCCCGTTTCCGTCGGGCAGTTATAATCCGGATGGGTGGCAAGATAAGGCAGTCCCCCACGGACAAAATCACAGACCTTGCACATTTTCCCATAATCCAGAGTAGTGTCAAATGCCGTCACCACTACCTCCGGATTTTCTTCTTCCAGCCAAATCCCTTCCTCCGCAAATTCTTCCTGAAGCATCGGATTGCCAAGCAAAAAAACACGTTTACCCGCATAATGCTTTTTCAGATAATAAATGGCAGCCTGCCCTGATGTCACTATTTTCTCTGTCCCCACTTCCAAGCCCATGCGTTTTAATTTTTCTACATAAACATGAGGGCTTTTGGAAGAGTTATTGGTAAGGAATATATATCTTTTCCCTGCCGCCTCTATCCGGGCCAGAAATTCCTTTGCCCCGTCGATCCACTTTTCCCCCAGATATATAGTTCCGTCCATATCCAATGCAAAACATTCCGCCTCTTTCAGAATCCCTTCCCTATCTTCGTTCACCGGCACCGTCCTCCTGCCTGCCGTGCTTTTCCAAGCCGGATGATTGTCAGTGAATTCCAGTTCCAAATCCCCCTTTCCCTTCATCCATGACAGATAGGAACGTATGGTACTTCCAGCCAGCACATACTGAATATCGTTCATAAGCAGGCCATATCTGTCAAAAACCGCTTTCAGTATGGCTTCGTTCCCCACCGGCTCCGCGCAGATTTCCTGCAGCATTGCCTCAATTTCATATACTTTTTTACGGTTCAGACTCACCAACGGTTTTATATCCGTAACGGTTTCCCCATGGGAAGGAATAAATATCCTGCCCTCCAGACGTTCCAACCGGTCCAGACTGCACAGAAATTCTTCTACATCATACAGATAAGACACATGGTATTTCTGCATAATGCTTTCCGCCGTCACCCCATCTGCCACAAACCATATGCCGTCCTCCGTCCGGAATGCAGACATGGCAAAAGAATGCCCGTCTATCCGCAGCATCTCCATCCCCTCCGGCAGATCCGCTTCTGTCAGTTCCTGTACGTCACTGGACTGGGCATATAAAAACTTATTTTTCAGTTCTCTGTAAGGGCTTCCCCCGTACAGCATAGCCGGCTCCAATAAAGTATGCTCCGCCAAAATCCTGTCCATGCCTGCGCAATATATCCTGCATCCGCTCTTTTGCTGCAGAAAACGGTTGCCTCCTATATGATCCGCATGGGAATGGGTATTGAAGATGCGGTCTAACTTCCAGCCTTTCGACTCCAGTATTTTCCATACCTTTTTCCCTGCATCCTTATCATTCCCGCTGTCAATAAGACACACCCGTTCCTCGTCTATCCTGTAAATGCCTATCTTGGACGGACAGTCCACATAGTATGTCCGCTCCCCTGCCTGAACTAAATCGTACATTTTTCCTCCTGATCAATCAGCCCAATCGTATGGGATCCTGCCTTTTGGACTCCCAGCGCCAAGCCTCCTGCCCTTGCAAACAACTCTATTGCCTTATAACAACCTTTTCCTTCTGTTCCCCTATATCACTGCCGCAGTTTCATCCACTACAGATTTTTTCCACGCTTTTTCCCTCCATGCCCGTCTTTTTCCCTATGTATTTTACCATACCTCTCATATTGCTTCAACCGCCCGTTATATCTATCTGCGGAAAACGTAACAGTTCAGCCTGAATGTTGTGTTGAGAGGCGGACGCGCGGGAGGGATTTT
>CAJUIM010000165.1 GCA_910586275.1 uncultured Lachnospiraceae bacterium
AAAATCCCTCCCGTGCGTCCTCCTCTCAACACAACATTCAGGCTGAACTGTTACCAAAAATCAGTTTCCGGCTGAAACAGCCGATGGCATTCCGCAAAATACCGGATATACATACTTTATTTGTATAATAAAACAACTTTTTATGCACTTATTCCTGATTGTTGTTCATATCACTGTTTGTTGTATATTCTTTACACAATTTTGAATCCCCATTATTGAATGCATGTTTGTTGTGTGGTATCATGTCATACAACACAGAAAAGTATGACGGAGGTGTGAAAATGGAGCAAACCAGTTTCCGAATAAAAGAATTGCGGAAGAAACATAATTTAAGCCAGAAGCAAGTCGCTGAATATTTAGGAATCCCGCAGAAGACATATTCAAATTATGAACGGAACACACGCGAAATCCCGGCTGTCTATGCAGTAAGCCTTGCAAAATTATATAAGGTAAGCGTAGATTCCCTTCTCGGCATAAATGCATCTGCCAGAGGAATCGATCTGAATGCCGCTTTCCTAAAGAATGTTTCGTTAAAAACGGTTCTGATTCATATGGTCCGGCTGGACCACCACCGCCGTCAGGAACTCATACGCTTTTTATCCTATTTAATGCACCATAACCCATAACGGCAGATAAAGGTTCATAGTTCCGTCTGACAACAGGCATTTTTTTCTGCATATTCCCCAAAACGGAATTCAGGCAGAGAGTGCACATATCTCACCTTTCTCTGCCTGCTTCAATCATTTGCTGTTATATCGTCAGCCGCCAACGGGAGCCATCGTTTCGCAATAAATGTAAAACAACGCTAAACCCGGATTTTCACTCCCTTTCCGTCCCTTTTGCCGGCTTTCAGCTTATTCAGTTCCACGGTCTTCCCTTTATACTCAATCGCCTTCCCTACGGAATCCATGGTATAATATACATTTTCCACCCAGTCCTTGGGGCCCAGTTTCATGCCCCGTACTCCTATTGCCCCCTTTTTCTTTTCCGGTATTTCTTCCACCGCGAAACGGAGAAAATAGCCTTCCCCGGTCTGCAGGACAATATTTTTCTGCCCCTCCATCAGCACCACAGATACCACTTCGTCCCCTTCTGCCAGTTTCGTGGCCGCAACCGTACGTTTCGCCACGTCAAACTCGCCGCCGTCCACAATTTTCAGCATGGCCTGCTTTGTGGCAAAAATCAGACGGTACAGGTTAAGATGTGTCTGACTGGCTGCAAAGACAATCTGCTCCTTTTCCGCACTGTAATTGCTCACATTGTCCACCGGAATTCCCTTGTCCCGGAATTTCCCGAAAGGCAGATCGGACACTTTGATAGTATGCAGCTGGCCGGTATTTGTAAAAATGCAAATACGCCCGGTGTTTTTGCACGGAAAAGCATATTTGTTCTCCGCGTCCGCCGCTTCCCTGTTCCTTTCATAAGTAGGCATGTCCACCGTCTTCACATAGCCGAACCGGTCCATCAGGCACATAACTTCCATCTCTTCGATTTTCTTCTCTTCATAGACCGCCTCTTCCCCGTTTTCCACTACCGTTCTCCTAGGCCTGCCGTATTCCTTTTTGATGGCATCCAGTTCATTTATGATGACCTGCGCCATGGAATCCCTGCGGTCAAGAATATCTTCATACCGGTAAATGTTAGCCATAGTTTCCTCATGTTCTTTTATCAATGCCTCTATTTCCAGACCGATTAATTTATACAGCCTCATTTCCAAAATGGCATTTGCCTGTTTTTCCGTAAACCGCAATTGTTCGGCCATAATTTTTGATTCTTTGGATTTGAAATGAATGCCCTGCGTAGTGCCCTCCACCAGACAGGCTTTCGCCATGGCCCGATCCTTGCTCCCCCGCAATATTTCAATAATCAAGTCGATGACATTACATGCCTTAATCAGCCCCTCCTGAATTTCCTTCCGCTCCCGCTCTTTGGCAAGCATAGTACGGTATTTTCTGGTGGTCACTTCAAACTGAAAATCCACGCTGGCCTTAATGATCTGCTTCAGCCCCATAGTCTCCGGCCTGCCGTCTGCAATGGCAAGCATATTGACGCCGAAAGTATCTTCCAAGCGGGTCTTCTTATAAAGCATGTTCTTAAAGTTCTCCACATCCGCATCTTTCCTCAGTTCTATTACAATGCGGATGCCTTCTTTGGAAGATTGGTTGGAAATATCCACGATATCCTGTGTTTTCTTGGACTCCGCCAATGCCGCCACATCGGATAAGAATTTTGAGATATTGGCGCCGATCATCGGATACGGGATTTCGGTAATGACCAGATTGGTTTTTCCGCCCTTGGCTTTCTCCGTCTCCACCTTCCCGCGTACTTTTATTTTGCCCGTTCCGGTTTCATAGATTCCCAAAAGGTCATCCTTATTGATCACTATGCCTCCGGTAGGAAAATCCGGCCCCTTCACATAACGCATCAGTTCCCGCGTAGTTATATTGGGATCTTTCATATAGGCCTTTGCCGCATCTATCACTTCCCCTAAATTATGAGGCGGGATGCTGGTCGCCATCCCGACGGCAATGCCTTCTGACCCGTTGACAAGCAGGTTGGGGATTTTCACCGGCAGTACGGAAGGCTCCTTTTCGTTTTCATCAAAATTAGGGACAAAATCCACCACGTCTTTATCCAAATCCGCCAGAAACGCTTCCTGTGTTATTTTTTCCAGCCTCGCTTCCGTATAACGCATTGCCGCTGCGCCGTCCCCTTCGATATTCCCGAAATTTCCATGGCCATCCACCAAAGGCATGCCTTTTTTAAATTCCTGTGTCATCACCACCAGTGCATCATATATGGAACTGTCTCCATGGGGATGGTATTTTCCCATAGTGTCGCCCACGATACGGGCACTCTTCCGGTAAGGCCGGTCATAACGGATACCCAATTCATACATATCGTATAAGGTTCTTCTCTGCACCGGCTTCAGCCCGTCCCTCACATCGGGCAGTGCCCGGGCGATAATGACACTCATGGCGTAATCTATAAAAGATTTCTGCATTACTTCCGAATATTCTGTTTTGATGATCCTACTGTCATCCATGGCATTTTCCTCCCATTCCATTCCTATAGGCAGTCCGGCAGCTGCCGTTCACCGGCAATGTCATTCCCTCAGGCCGCAGCCCACAGAAATAAGCATAACTGCAAAAAATCAGACATCCAGTTCCGCATCCGTGGCATGCTCATAGATAAAAGCCTTACGCGGCGGGACTTCCGTTCCCATAAGCAGTTCCGTCACCTCCGAGGCCATGCGCGCATCCTCGATTTCCACCAGCTTCAGCATCCTCGTTTCCGGATCCAAAGTAGTTTCCCATAATTGCTGGGCATCCATCTCTCCCAGTCCTTTGTAACGCTGTAACGTGAAAGGCCCTTTATGACGCTTCCTGTAACGTTCCAACGCCTTATCATCATATAAATATTCTTCTTTCCCTTTCGCCGGCATCGCCTTATAAAGAGGCGGCATGGCAATATATACATGGCCTTCATAAATCAGTTCCGGCATAAAACGGTAAAATAAAGTAAGCAGCAAACTCGAAATATGGGCGCCGTCCACATCCGCATCCGCCATAATAATGATTTTGTCATAACGCAGCTTGGATATGTCGAAGTCATTGCCGTACCCCTCGGAAAACCCGCAGCCAAACGCATTGATCATGGTCTTGATCTCCGCATTTGCCAGCACCTTGTCAATGCTGGCTTTTTCCACATTCAGAATCTTGCCCCGTATGGGCAGTATCGCCTGAAACGCGCGGTTTCTCGCCGTCTTTGCGCTGCCTCCCGCAGAATCTCCTTCCACAATGAAAATTTCGCATTTGGACGCATCCCTTGACTCACAGTTTGCCAGTTTCCCGTTGGAGTCAAAAGAAAACTTCTGCTTTGTCAGCATATTCGTCTTGGCTTTCTCTTCCGTCTTCCGGATTTTAGCCGCCTTTTCCGCACAGCCGATGACGTTTTTCAAAGTTTCCAGATTGCGGTCGAAATAGCGGACGATTTCTTCCCCCGTCACCTTACTGACTACTTTTGCCGCATCCTGATTGTCCAGCTTTGTCTTTGTCTGGCCTTCGAAACGGGGATCCGGATGCTTGACGGACACCACCGCCGTCATGCCGTTCCGCACATCCGCCCCGGTAAAGTTCGCATCCTTTTCTTTCAGTATGTTAAGTTCCCTTGCATAAGTATTGATCGCATTGGTGAACATTGTCTTAAAGCCGGTGAGATGAGTGCCGCCCTCCGAATTATAAATATTATTGCAGAATCCCAGCACGTTTTCATGAAATTCGTTCACATACTGGAAAGCCACTTCCACGGAAATCCCTTCGCTTTCCCCCTGAAAATAAATAACGTCATGAATGGTTTCCTTGGATTTATTCATATCCTTTATAAAGCCGATAATCCCTTCCGGCTCATGGAATTCTTTCCTTTCTTCCGGCTGTCTGCGCCGGTCGGTAAAAAGAATCGTCAGTTCCGGATTCAGATAAGCCGTTTCATGGAGCCGGCTCTTCACATCGTCCTCTTTGAATCTGGTCTTGTCAAAAATCGTATCGTCCGGCAGAAAGTTAATCTTTGTCCCGGTTTCCTTTGTCTTCCCCACCACCGGCAGCAGGCCGCCGACTAATTCAATGACCGGGTTTCCCCGCTCGTATTTGTCCTCATAAATCATGCCTCCATGCTTTACCTGAACCGTCAGATGCGCCGACAGGGCATTGACTACCGACGAGCCCACTCCATGGAGGCCGCCGCTTGTCTTATAAGCCGAATTGTCGAACTTACCGCCTGCATGCAGCGTAGTAAATACCAAACGTTCCGCGCTGACACCCTTTTCATGCATGCCTACCGGGATGCCCCGGCCGTTGTCTTCCACCGTGGCGGAACCGTCCGCCTCCAGCGTTACCTTTATCGTATCGCAATGCCCGGCCAAATGCTCGTCCACTGCATTATCCACAATCTCATATATCAGATGGTTCAGTCCCTTTGTGGAAACACTTCCGATATACATTCCGGGCCTCTTCCGTACAGCTTCCAGCCCTTCCAGCACCGTTATGCTTGAAGCGCCATATGTATCTGCTTTTGCCATCACTTCCACCCTTTCTCAATAAACATCCATAGCTTTATTGCCATATGCGCAACTCCTTCGCATAAGCATCCTGTCATTACAGGCACATCCTCAAAACGCAATCTGTAGTATAGCATAGATTTTGTATTATGGAAAGGGAAAAATACCGTATATGGTATGCCTCGTAACAGTTCAGCCTGAATGTAATGTTGGGAGGCGGATGCCCGTGCGCGAGTTTTTTTCGTGGCCGGCAGCAGCAAAACTGCCTGTCCCGGTTTTCCGTGCGCTTTTTTCGGCTGGAGGTTTCTAAGCAGA
>CAJUIM010000166.1 GCA_910586275.1 uncultured Lachnospiraceae bacterium
GTCTGGCCCCCTGTTGCTATTCCGCCGGATGCGTGCTTGTCAAAATAATGCTGCCCATATTCCGCCCTTTTTGCCTTGACGGAATCCCCCATATTTGCCGGCCTTTCGTACCCGGTCAATACTGCATCCGAAGCAGCCTTGACGGATTCGGCGGATTTCAGCACGGACATAACCGCTTTGTACCCGGAAATCTCTTTCCACAAAAATTCAAGCTGCATCGTCAAATCTCCGATTGATGCGCCTTTTCCCCTTGCGTAATCAAGAAGTGCCTGTTTGCGTGTGTGATATGTCCACTGCGCCAATCCGTACCCGGCGGCATCCCGGACGAAATTGCTATATGTTCCGGCATCCACGGCGGCGGTATATTCCGCATCTGACATATTCAGCTTCTTTTCATAGCTGTTTTGCAGATTCCGGGGATTCAGTGCGCTTTCAGCGTAAAGATTGCCCATCAGTCCGGCGATGGCGTAAGCATTCAGCCCCTTTTCTTTGAGAAATCCCCAAATCACGGCGGCATTATCCGCCGGGGGCTGTTTGTCCTTGCTGTCCGCCTTTGCTGCATAGTTCGGGGCAATATACCCCCGGATGTATCGCTCATTGATGGCGATTACCCGATAATCCACGGAATCCCGGATATTTCCCTCAACGATGCGGATATTTCCGCCGGACACGGCAACAACCATCCCGATATGGTCGGCCGCCCCTGTGCAATCCCCGATTCCGTTATCCTGCCAATCATAAAGGACATAATCCCCGGAATCCGGCACATAGGAATCATTTTCCACCCAAATCCCCATCTTTTTGGCAAGCGCAATCATCTTTTCGCAACTGCATTCTGTCGGGATGATGTCCGTGTACCCGGCGGCGATGGCGGCGGCGGATGCTGCCGTGGCGCACCACGCATCACTATATTTTACCCTGTACCCCCTTGCAAGAGGGGAATGCCCGTTGTAAAGGTCAATAATGGACTTGTGGCTTCCATCTGCTTCCTTTTTGCCGGCCCATCCCGTGAAAATGCCTACAATTTTATTTCTCGCTTCTCTTTCTGTCATGATCTCGTTTCCTCCTGTTAAAAAGAAAGGGCGGCATCGCTGCCGCCCGTGGGTCAAATAGTTATTCGCTTTTCTTTTCATCGGGCGGCGTTCCGCTTGTGCTGATTCCGCCAATCTTTCCGCCCGTCTTTGCGCTCCCGGATTCCTCCATGATTTCCGAAACGCTGTCAACGGTCGTTTTGATTACGGTTGCAACGGCGGCGGCATCAATATTCCCCTCGATGATGTTATAGGCAATCGTGGCTGCAGCCGCAACAATGATGCAGATAATCTGAATCAAGGGGGAATCGGTGTTTCCCAATGCGCCGCATACGGCAATGATTACCGTTAAGATGGTAAGCAAGAATTTTCTGCTTTTCAGTTTTTGCATGGTCTTTATGCTCCTTTCTGTTTTTTTCATGCACCACGCCGCCCATATATGCCCTTGTGCGTTCCTGTGCGCCCTATTTACGGCTTTTCTGTTTCCGGCGTGGATTTACTTGCCCCCGGCTCTTTTGGGGGCATTCTCGCCCGTTCCGTGCGCCTGTATGGGGTCAAATTCCCATTCCAAGCTTCACGAAACAGAAAATCACTCCGACAAGCGATGTAATAACGGCGGCCGCAGCCGTCCGGGCAAGCCACTGATTCCGGCTTTCAAGCTGCTTGATTCGGTTAAGGTTTTCTTTGACATCATCTTTCAGAATCGCCAACTCCTTTTCGGCATCGTAGAATCTTTTCTTAAATTCTCCATAGCCGTCCAGTTTTTCCTCAATCCGTGTCAAACGCTCCATCACTTGCACTTCGAATGATTCCCCATTGTATCCTTCAGACATAAGGCATTATCTCCTTTCTGCTAGAATAAAAATAACCGCCTATTATGGCGGCGATTTTCGATGTGGTATTAGCACAAATTCCGCCGCTAGGCGGTTATAAATATTCTGATTGCTGCAATGTTTGAACATCCCCCGGTAACTCTGGTAAGTGTTGTTTGCTTTCTTAAAAGATGTCCGCCCCTCGTTGTACTTTCTGGCAACGCATTTCAGACATCGCCTTGTCCTTTTGAGGGTACTCTTTCGGATTTTGATGCGCCGTGTGTTCACAAGTGCGCCCACATACTCCACGGAACGATTCGCCGGAATGATTGCGGTCTTGCTGTTCAATTCAAGATGCAATTCCTCATTCAGAAATCTTTCGATTTCATCCTTGATTCCGTGAAGTTCCTGTTTATCCGGCCACAAGATAATAATATCGTCCGCCGTCCGCTGATAATAATGGATTTTCAGCTTGTGTTTGCAAAATAAATCTAATTCGTGCAAGTAGATGTTTGCAAACATTTGTGATGTCAAATTGCCTATTGGCATCCCGGTGGAGTAAATCCATTCATCCCGTGGCAATTCAGTAGGCATACAGCCGGAAGGAAGCCCGAAAGCCGTATTCTCGCAATTTATTATCTTGTCAAGCAGATTCATAATCCGCTTGTCCTTGATGTGCTTTGCAAGGATTTTCAGCAGTATTTCGTGGTCGATTCTGTAAAAGTATTTGCTTATGTCAAGTTTAAGGATATAATGTTTCTTGCTGCTCCTGTTGACTTTGCGAAGCCAATATTGCAGCCTTTCCCTTGCCCTTACTGGCCCTTTTCCTTTTCGGCATCCGTAGCTATCATATATATACATCTTTTCATACAGCGGATTCAATTTCCTGTAGATAGCCCACTGTACAACACGGTCACGGAATTGCAAGGCCATTATGATGCGTGGCTTCGGAATTTTTATTTCTTTCGCCCGGTATGGCCCAACCTCATAACTTCCCCATATCAATTCATTTTGAATCTGGATAAGTTCTTCGGTCAATTCTGCCGTGAATCTCAATGTTTCGCCCCGGTAACGCTTTCCATTCCCGGCCGCTTTCCTGTATGCCATAAGCAGATTTTCAAAATCCACAATTTCATCAAAAGTCAAATCAAACTGTTTCATGCTCTGATTCTCCTTTATAAGTTGCTGCTCGTTGCAAATATGGCTTGCGCCGTTCCGCCGTCTGGCGTACTGTCTGCATTAGCAGCGGTTTTAATATCCCCTTTCGGGGCGGAAATAAGCCCCTTACCCATTTAGTTATGCTGTTGCAAGTCCGTAAACTTGCAAATCTGATTCAAATGGTAAGCGGAGAAGAAGCCGATGTTGCCGTTCACATTGGAGCGCAAGTTGTTCAAATTCAACGCCGAAGAACCGCCGTTCGAAGTGTTGTTGTAGCTGCCGCCCCGGATAGGCACACGCCAATGGCCCATTCCCGAAGAAAATACAATCTATAAATCAATTTGCATTTCTTTCATTTGTTCACGTTCTTAATCCAACCGCCCAAAAGCCGCCCGATCTCGTTTAGCTGCCTTGCAATCAGTTCATACCGCTTTATGTCGATATAGTGCAAGTCATACGATAAATCGTTAAGCATCCGCAACATTTCAAGCCGCACATCGGCATCCTGTAGCGTGGTCTTTTTGTAATATTTTTTCCGTGCCTGTATAATCAGAAAAAGAAATTCATACAGGTTTTGCTTATAGTCCGCCACAAGCCCTAATTTTTCGGATTTCGGATATTTCACAAAAGCCGTATAAAGGTATTGCAGCAAATCCCGGATTTTCTGAAGCGTCACAAATCCGGCTTTATCCTCATTCATTTTGTTTATTTCATCCTGTGGGATTTGTTGCGCTTGCACTGTCTGATTCCCCGGCGGTTGATTTTGTTTTTCCATCCCATCATTCCTTTCATGCAAAAGATAGGGGCGGCTATCGCCGCCCCAAACAGGAAACATATTTCAGCGGACAGGCATCAATCTTTCTGGTAAGCGGAGAAGAAGCCGACGTTGCCGTCCACACCGGAGCGCAAGTTGTCCAAAGACAAAGCCGAAGAACCGCCGCCCGAAGCGCTGCCGTAGCAGCCGCCCCGGAGAGGCACACGCTCCCCGGAAAGGTCAATCCAGAAATGCCCGGTATTTGTAACGCCACTTACAGGCGCAAGCAGCAATTCCATGATAATTTCGGGAAGCGTGATGGAATCAGCCGCCGCAATCGCTGAAAACGCCTTGTTATGCGTTCCTGTTGTCACTACAGAAGTGCCGATGTTGCCGGATGCGTTGAAGTGCAGAGTTCCGCTTGTGCCGGGGTCTACCAAGCTTCCGTCCGGCTTGATGGCTTTCCATGCCGTTGAAGCGGCCGCATGGGAAACTTGCAACGCCGGGGCGTTGCCCTCCATCACTTGTATTTCGCCGTTTACTATCCTCATTCCAGAAAGCCGCTTCCAGACATTCCCCACGAAGTCCGCAATTCCGCCCGGTGTTCCATCATGATTCCATGTAACCGGGCCGCTGCCCGTTGCCGTCCGTCCGGCGGAATCCTTTGCCCCTACTTCGTAAACATGGGAATGACTTTTCCCGTAATTGCTGTTTCCTCTCGGCTCATATCCGATCTTGTGCATCAAATGGACGATTGCGGCCCATTCCGCAAAGGACATTTGATGCCAATGAAGCCCTTTTGCATTGCAGAATCCCATTTCAGCATCAAAATTATATGAATGCGCCGGGATTACATTCGGCCAACTGTACGCACGGCCATCCACAACGCAGTTAAGGAATTTACTGGCGTAGAAAACATCCTTTTCAACGCTGCCCTGTTTCCATGCGGAATGTACTATCTCGCTTCCGCCGAAAAGCTGTGCATTCGTCATTTTGTAAAAGGGATTCATAAAGGACGGCAAATCGGCGTTATCCATGATAATTGTTGTTTTTCCGCCGGAAATGCCCTCCGTTGCAAATTTCAAGCTGTCAAAATTAGCCATTTTCCACCACTCCTTCCCTAAGTGCAAATAATGTCAATGTAACATTGTCCATCGAAAACGGGATGGGGATGCGGTCAATTCTGCTGCCGTATGCACCCATTCCGCCGCCGTTTTCCCCGGAATCTCCCTCCGCATTGGCTTCCCCGGATTCCGGCATTTCCTCCGCTTCCACCGGGATTTCCTCATAAGCCCTTGCCGGAATGTCGATTTGTGCCACATAATCCCTTCCGATGCCCGTAATCAGCCCCCCGAAGTCATCCGTTGAAATGTCGATATGTACATCGGCATCTGCTTCTTTCTTTTCCAGATTCAGCATGATCTCATCATCGAAAGTGATTTTGTTTCCGCTGACATCATAAGGGATTTTCGGCCCCTCGTTTGCGTTGATAACTTTCATCTTCTCATTCCTACCTTTCTTTTGATCTCGCCCATCCTTGCATTGATTTCTTCGGCATATTCCCGATTTTGGGCGGTTGTGTTGGCTCTGGCCCCGCCGTTGAAGCTTTTAAGG
>CAJUIM010000167.1 GCA_910586275.1 uncultured Lachnospiraceae bacterium
AGGCACTGTATTTTAGTGCCTTAGTACCGCTGCGTTTGCCGCAGAGCGAAAGCGAGTCCGAATAAAAACATGATTCCTGAGGCCGGCTGCGCCTTATCGGAACGGCCCTGGGCATAACATAATCTCTGGTGCCGGCTGCTCTTTATCGGAATGGCTCTGGGCATAACATAATCCTTGGTGCCCGTTGGTCCTTATTGCAATGTTTTTGCTTTTGGGGTTTTGCTCTAAATTGTTAGTGAAATCTCATATTAGATATGTTATACTGATTTGGGATTATAGGAGCAGTCCCGGTTATTTCTGTAGAGACAAGCCGGAAGGGCTTGCTTCAAAAAACGGAAGAGGTAGTAAAATGAAGGAAGAAATAGCGGCTGTGAGCCTTTTTTCCGGAGCCGGCGGATTGGATATAGCCAGCTTTATGGCCGGTGTTCCGGTACTATCAAGCACAGATATTGACGCTGATTGTATTAGGACGCTGAAGGCAAACGAAGATATATTTGAAAATACGGAAATTTTTGAAGGCAATCTCCATGAAATGGAAAGCAGTATTTTTTCGGATGTGGTTCGGAAACGGAAGCCGAAGAAGTTTATAGTGATAGGAGGCGCTCCGTGTCAGCCGTTCTCAAAAGCAGGATATTGGGTTGGCCATGAGACAAGGAGGGGCATAAACGATCCCAGGGCATCCTTAGTAAATGAATATCTTAGGGTAGTTACCGACATCCGGCCGGACGGTTTCCTGTTCGAGAACGTTGAAAGTTTACTGCATCCCACAAATAAAGTGATTATTGACCGTTTTAAAGAAATCGTTGCCGAAGCAGGATATGATACGCAAATTGTAAGGGCAAATGCACTGGAGTATGGAGTCCCTCAAAAAAGGAAACGTATATTTATAATCGGGACGAAAGGCCAATTTAAAAGAAAAGAGCCGGTCAAGACTCATTGTGCGCCGGACAGATGCAGTGAAACGGGCCTGCAACCATATGTGACGGCCGGTGAGGCTATCGCAGGATTTGAGGGGGAAGAATTTTTTGAAGATTATGAAGTCACAAAGGGCGGTACCTATTATGAAGAATTGTGCGAAGTTCCGCCGGGACAAAATTATAAGGCTTTGACTGCGTGGGCCGGATATCCTAATCCGAAATTCGTGGCGGATAAAAGATTCTGGAATTTTCTGCTGAAACTTTCGCCGTCTGAACCATCTTGGACTATTTGCGCACAGCCCGGGCCTTGGGTAGGGCCGTTTCATTGGGAGAATAGAAGATTAAGGGTGCCGGAGGCCGCAGCCATTCAGACATTCTCAAAGGGATATAAATTTTGCGGATCCAGAAGGTCAGTACAAAAGCAAATCGGGAATGCCGTTCCATGCCTGATGGGAAAGGCAATGATCGAGTTTCTTAAGGAGAGCTTAGAATAATGCCGGGCGCATAACGGGCTATGTAACCTGAATTTGGCGCAAATATCACGCAAAGCGGTGAAACGACACGTCGTAGTACATATGTGGGGAATGAATTTTCAGACACGCGCTAGTGTACGGACATGTTTATTTTCAGCCAAATGAGCAAGAAGGGATGTTCAGCCTGCAAGGCAAAGAAGGGAGGCGATGCGGTGGCATCGTTGACCGGCGACAACGCGGCAGAGGGAAATGCAGGCAAGTCATTTGACGAAATATAAATGCGGCAGTACACTAGGAAGGAAGAGAAGGCAGGTTTAGATGGAGAAAAGCGATAAAACGGGCGGCGATATTATATCGAGGATAAGTGAAAGGTATCCGAAGATGAGCAAGAGCCATAAAGCGATTGCTGCTTACATTACCGGATTTTACGAGCAGGCAGTGTTTATGACGGCAGCAAAATTGGGGGAGACGGTGGGGGTCAGCGAATCTACGGTGGTGCGCTTTGCCTCAGGAATCGGATATGACGGATACCCGGAATTTCAGGCGGCTTTGGAAGAGTGGGTAAAGGACAAACTGAATTCGGTACAGAAAATCGGAGTGAAGTACGGAAGAAGAACGCAGTCGGAAGTGCTCACCTCTGTGCTGCAGTCAGACATAGAGAAAATCCAGGATACCATAGACCATTTGGACGGGACTTCCTTCGAGATGGCTGTGGATATTATACTGGAGGCGGAAACCGTGTATGTGGTAGGCATCCGCAGCTGTGAGCCGCTGGCCGGCTTCCTGCAGTTTTATCTGAATATGATCCGGGGCAATGTGATTTTGCTGCGGACTACCAGCGTGAGCGAAATATTTGAGCAGATGATCCGGATTAATGAACGTGACGCTATGGTTGGAATCAGTTTTCCGCGATATTCCATGCGTACGCTGAAAGCAATGGAATTTGCCAATGACAGGAATGCCAAGGTGATTGCCATTACGGACAGCGTTCATTCGCCCATGAACTTGTATTCATCTTGTAATCTGCTGGCCAGAAGCGACATGGTTTCCATTGTGGATTCTCTGGTGGCGCCTTTGAGCCTGATCAATGCCCTTATGGTGGCGCTGTGCCTGAAACGTCCGGCACAAGTGAAGCAGAACTTGGAAGAATTGGAAAAAGTCTGGAATAATTATCAGGTATATCTGAACGACGAAATTAATTTTATAGATGAGGAGCCAATGTTGGATTATCCGCTGATGAAAGAGACGGATGCCCTGCAGCAGGCGGACGGTGGATATGGCCTCTGATGCGTCAGAGCACACCGGCGGGCAGGATTGGCTTATGCCGAAGAAAGCAGAGGAATCGGAAAGAATGAGGAAAGTTATTGTAATAGGAGGCGGAGCCGCCGGAATGATGGCTGCCGCGGAGGCGGCACGGCATGGCTGCCGGGTGATTCTGTTTGAAAAGAACGAGAAACCGGGACGGAAGCTGTTCATTACGGGCAAGGGAAGATGCAACCTGACCAATGCCTGCGAGCCGGAAGAGTTATTCGGGCATGTGGTCACTAATCCGAAATTTTTGTACAGTGCGTTTTACGGTTTTGATAACCGCAGGGTGATGGAGTGGTTTGAGAAGGCGGGATGCCCTTTAAAGACAGAGCGGGGGGAAAGGGTGTTTCCTGTTTCCGATCATTCCTCGGATGTCATAGCGGCCTTGACCAGACAGATGAAACAGCGGGGAGTGCAGCTGCGGCTGGGAGAAGAAGTTAAGGCACTGATGCTGGCGGGGGAAGAGTCCGGGAAAAAGTCCGGCAAAAAAGTTATGCCGGACAAAAGTACTATGGCAGACGGAGGGATTCCGTCCGATATAAAAACGGTAAAGGGCGTAAGGCTGGCGGACGGGACGGCCGTAAAGGCAGATGCAGTCATAATGGCTACCGGCGGGCTGGCCTATCCGCTGACAGGATCCACCGGAGACGGTTACCGAATGGCGGCGGAGACGGGGCATACGGTAAAGGAAACATTTCCGTCATTGGTTCCTTTTACGGTAAAGGAATCTTGGTGCAGGCAGCTGCAGGGGCTGTCACTGAGAAATGTGTCTTTGAAACTTTCACAGGACGGGAAGAAACCTTTTTATGAGGGCTTTGGGGAGATGCTGTTTACCCATTTCGGCGTAAGCGGCCCTCTTGTACTAAGTGCCAGCAGCTATTATGCAGGGCGTAAGAAACGGCAGAATGTAAAACTCCATATAGACCTGAAGCCTGCGCTTACACCGGAACAGCTGGACAGACGGCTGCTGAGGGATTTTGAGGAAAACAGGAACAAACAGTTCAGAAATGCTTTGGGAGGACTGTTTCCGGCAAAGCTGATTCCGGTGATGGTTATGCTGTCCGGCATTGACGGGGAAAAGAAAGTATGCGGGATTACGAAGGAAGAGCGGCAGCAGTTTGCCCGGCTTATAAAGAACCTGGAAATGACGGTGGAGGGAACAAGGGATTATGCGGAAGCGGTCATTACAAAAGGCGGTATTCATGTAAAAGAAGTGAATCCTTCCACGATGGAATCTAAAAAAGTGAAAGGGCTGTATTTTGCAGGGGAAATTTTGGATGTGGATGCGCTGACCGGCGGGTTCAATCTGCAGATTGCCTGGTCTACCGGGTATGCGGCAGGAGCATCCGCGGCGGAAGGATGGAATATGGAAGGAGATTGGCATGAGTTATAATATTGCGATAGACGGCCCTGCCGGCGCAGGAAAGAGCACAATAGCGAAGAGGATAGCAAAGGAAAAGAAGTTCATTTATGTGGACACGGGCGCAATGTACCGTGCCATGGGTCTTTTTTTCCTAAGAAACGGGATAGGGAAGGAGGACATGCAGCAGATCGGTGTCAGATGCAAGGATGCCGACATTACGATTTCCTATGTGGACGGGGAACAGGTGGTCTTCCTGAACGGGGAAAACGTAAACGGTCTGATCCGGACGGAAGAAGTAGGGAATATGACTTCTGTTTGCAGTGCCAATCCCGAGGTGAGGAAGAAACTGGTGGAATTGCAGAAGCGTCTGGCAAAAAGTGCGGACGTGGTCATGGACGGCAGGGATATCGGCACATGCGTGCTTCCCGATGCCGATGTGAAGGTATATCTGACGGCCAGCAGCAGGGTCCGTGCCATGAGAAGGTATGAGGAACTGCAGGCAAGAGGGGAAGTGTGCGACCTTGCGCAGATAGAGAAAGACATTATTGAGCGGGATGAGCGGGATATGAACCGGGAGGTTTCGCCGCTGCGTCAGGCGGAGGATGCGGTACTTGTGGATTCTTCCGAAATGAGTGTGGAAGAGGTAGTGGAAAAAATCATTTCGCTGTGCAGGTAAGGAAGTGCGGCACAAAGCGTGCAAAACAGAACTTTGGTTTCTGGCCGGAGAAAGGGGTGGGAAATAATGGAAGTGACGGTTGCAAAAAGCGCAGGGTTCTGCTTTGGGGTGAAGCGTGCCGTGGAAAAAGTATATGAACAGATCGGAAAAGGAAAGAAAATTTATACTTACGGCCCGATTATCCATAACGGAGAAGTGGTCAGGGATCTGGAGAAAAAAGGGGTTACGGTAATAAACGGGAAGGAAGAACTGAAACGGGTTACGGAAGGGACGGTCGTAATACGCTCCCATGGTGTGGCCAAGGAGATTTACGAGGCGATTGAGGCGCAGGGGCTGGAATGCGTGGACGCTACATGCCCTTTCGTGAAAAGGATCCATAATATTGCGGAAAAAGAAAGCGGTGCAGGAAAGCGGCTGATTATCATAGGCAATCCGGGGCATCCGGAAGTGGAGGGCATACGGGGCTGGGCAGCTTCGGATGCGGTAGTCATTGAGTCTGAGGAAGAGGCAAAATCCTTTGCAGAGGACGAAAAAAACCTTGCTTTTAAAGACCAAGAATGGTTTATTGTGTCCCAAACGACATTTAACTACAACAAATTTAAAGAATTAGTTGAAATTTTTTTGA
>CAJUIM010000168.1 GCA_910586275.1 uncultured Lachnospiraceae bacterium
CGGGACAGGCACTCCCGCTGCCGCCGTCCCGCAAAAAAATCCCTCCCGTGCGTCCACCTCTCAACACAACATTCAGGCTGAACTGTTACTATTAACTTAAGCCGCGGCCGGCATCAGGATTTCTGTTTTCAGCCGAAACACCGGCGCACTCTCCCTGAAACGCACCGCAGTTTCACTCAATACCCTCTGCGTGTCAGCGGCAATGCCTCACGGAAACGTTGCTTAGCAAGTCGCACAGAAAGCATTGACTTTTATCATTTATAATAGTAGCATATATCCATACATCCTCTCAACAAGACATACTCCGCAGTCGGCGTTTTGCCTGAAATGCTGCCATAGCAGGCCGGTTTGCCCGGAGTCAGTCAATCACATGCAATGCCGGCTTTCGGCATAGGAGAAATTATGACATATCCTACATTATACCGCAAAAGAATCATACCGGAAGAATGCATCCATTTAAAGGATGATATCATCCTGACCTGCAATGACGACATCCTACTCACCCAATGGAATACCCTCAGGCCCAAAAAAGAACTTCATCACGGCTATTCCTGTTACTTTCTGAAAGAAGGGTTTAAAGTAAGCAAGTTTCTGCGGGAAGACAATTCCCTCCTTTTCTGGTACTGTGATATTGTGGAATATCTGTTTGACAGGGAAAGCAATGCACTGACAGTTCTTGACCTCTTGGCAGACGTGGTCGTCTGTCCCGATGGGTCTGTGAAAGTTCTTGATTTGGACGAACTGGCAGATGCCTTGGAACAAGGCACACTGTCTCAGGATTTACTGAAGAAATGCCTAAATCGGCTGAACCGGCTGCTTCAGATTATATACAGCGGAGACTTCCATGCTCTGCAGAAGCATATACAAAACATACCGTGAAAGCAAAATGACAGAGACTCCGGCGCTTCCTTCCGAATGTCTCTGTCTTAATATCCTATCTTATATTTTAAAAATATATCGCTGCCATATATGCGCATCCTATGCAGACGTTCCTGCTCTCTTCCTCGAAAATTGCCTCAATAGAATACATGCCCTCCGATATTAATCCCGCTCAGCCCCTCTATGGGTGTCCGGAAATATACGCAGTTGCCCACATTTGTAATGCCCCGCATAGCCTCGTCTGCCGCCTGATAACAGCTGTCCGTTGCCTTATTCTCTGCCAGCGCGGCTGCCAGCCGCCCGCTTGCCACCGGCGAAAACTGTCCGCCCTGATAGATTACCCCCACTACGGTATCCGGGTATACCGAACTTAAGACCCGGTTAATTACCACTGCCCCCACCGCCACTTTACCGGCATAAATTTCGCCGCCGGCCTCGCAGTAAATCAGATTGGCCAAAAGATATCTGTCCCCTTCCGCAAAGCTGACCTCGGAAATATCCCGCCAGGAAGACTGCGCCGCCAGTCTGGACAGCCTGATTTCCTCCGCCAGCTTGGCCTGCAGATCCGCAATGTTCTTTTCCTGCTCTTTTATCTTCTGCTCATAAGCCAATGCTTCGGATTCCGCCTGTGAAATCTCACTGGTCTTTCCGGCTAAGTTCGTGGATGTTTTGTTCACCAGCCCAGCCACTCTCGCTTTTTCTTCTTCCACCTGCACCTTATATTCGTCCAGTTCCTGTTTCTCTTTCTCCAGCTGCGCCTTCACTTCCTCTATCATCTCTTTGGTCGCAGTGTACTCTTCTAATTTCTTCCTGTCATAAGCGGATAATTGCTCAATATAATCACTGCGGTTGAGAAAATCGGAAAAGCTGGCCGATGCAAACAGCATCTCCATCATTACATAATCCTGCGTCTCATAAATAAACTGAATACGCTTTTTCATGCACTCATACTGCCAAGCTTCCGTGGCTTCCGCATCTGCCAGTTCTTCCTTTGTATGCTCTATTTCTCTCTTCTTTTCGTCAATCTGCCTTTCCAGTTCCGCAATATTGTCGCTTACTTCCTGCAGCTGCTCGTTTAACGTATGCAGCTGCCCCTGCAGGGAATTTTTCTGCTCGTTAAGGTTATTCAGTTCCTCTTTTGTCTCGTCCAGATTCTCTTCCGTTTCTTTTTTTTCATTCTCTGCTTCCTGCAGCTTCTTGCGGGTAGCCTCTGTAGCATACACAGTCGATGTGGCCGCAATAGGAATCCCTCCCAACAGCAATGTCCCTATGAGAATTGCTGCCATATTCCGTTTTCCCGTACGCCCCATTTCATCCACCTGCCTTACCTATATTGTATTATTATAGCCTGAATATGCCGTCCGTCCTTCCGATGCATGCCGGCGACCGGCTTATGAACCCTTTCTCCCGGAGGATGCCCTCCCGGAGCATGTCCTCCGACCGCTTTCCCGGGATGCAGCCCAAGTTGACGCGATTCCCTCTTCTATGTTCTCATTTCGTTCCGAATATCCGGTCGCCCGCATCCCCAAGGCCCGGCACAATATATCCGTGCTCATTCAGCTTTTCATCCAAGGCCCCGATATAAACATCCACGTCCGGGTGCGCTTTTTCCATCCGTTCCACGCCCTCCGGTGCGGCAAGGATACACATAAAATGAATATTTTTACAGCCCTTATCCTTCAGCATCTGAATCGCGGCCACCGATGAGCCGCCGGTGGCCAACATGGGATCCACCACAAATACCTCACGTTCGGCACAGTCTGCCGGAAGCTTGCAATAATATTCCACCGGTTCCAGCGTCTGCGGATCTCTATATAATCCGATATGCCCTATTTTCGCCGTAGGAATCAGCTGCAGCACTCCGTCCACCATCCCAAGGCCGGCTCTCAGTATGGGCACTATCGCCATCTTCTTTCCTTTTAACTCCTTTACCTTCGCCGTACAGATAGGTGTCTCAATCTGCACCTCGGAAAGCTGCAGATTTCTTGTGGCCTCATAGCAAATCAACATGGCAATCTCACTGATTGTCTGCCTGAAATCTTTGGTTCCCGTATCTTTTCTCCTAATATACCCTATTTTATGCTGGATCAGCGGATGATCCATTACCACAATCTTTCCCATACCGTTTCCCTGCTTTCTGTCGTATCCTATTTCATCGTTTCCTCTTCCAATGCCTCCATCGCTGCCACTCTCCTGCAATGCTTCTCTTCTCCGGAAAATTTGGTGGTCAGAAAAGCATCCACAATGCCAAGCGCCAGATTCGTCCCCACAATGCCTGCCCCAATGGCTAAAACATTTGCATTGTTATGCTCTCTGGTCAGCCTAGCGGATACCGTATCGGAACAAAGTGCACAGCGGATTCCCTTTATTTTATTGGCCGTAATGGAAATACCGATTCCCGTGGTGCAGATTACAATGCCCCTATCGCATTCCCCTGCTGCCACTGCTTTTGCCGCCGCGCTGCCGAATTCCGGATAGTCACAGGACCCTGCATCCATGCATCCGAAATCTTTATACGGAATTCCCTTTGCCTCCAGATATTTAATCACTTCCTGTTTCAGCCCATATCCTCCATGGTCGCTGCCCAATGCGATACGCATAACGCTTCCTCCTTTTCCTTTCCCGTCTTTCCGCTATAAATACTCTATATGATGGCCTGCTGCCTTCAGCAGCCGGTTCATGACAGCCTGTCCGATTCCTTCTTCCCCTGCCGTCCCAAAACTCTCCGAATATATGACGGTCATGCCCTCTTCGTCAAATTCCCTTAAAATCCGGTACAATGCTTTCGCTACGGCATTTTCATCCTTCCGGCTTCCGGCACTTTTCACACTGTCTGCAAAATAGAGGCCTGCCGTCTCCGCCGTTCCGATGACTCCGACCTTCTCCCCTAATTCCCGCATCTCACACGCCCGCCGGTTAATCTCCTCCACTACCTGCTCCTGTCCGCCGCTGATAATCGTCAATTCCCCTTTCGGCGCATAATGCCTATATTTCATTCCCGGTGCCTTAGGAGGCTGTCCGGAATTGCCGTCCAGTATCGTCCGGTCCACCCGGACTTCTCCCAAGACCCTTTCCAGCATCTCCTTTGTAATATAACCGGGGCGTAAAATCATGGGAACCTCTTCCGTCAGATCCACAATGGTAGATTCCAGCCCGATTTCTATTTCTCCTCCGTCCAGAATCATATCTATCCTGCCGTCCAAATCCTCTGCCACATATTTCGGCAAAGTAGGGCTTGGCCTGCCCGACCGGTTTGCGCTGGGTGCCGCCACATACCCTCCGGCCGCATCGATCAATGCCAAAGCTACCGGATGCATAGGCATCCTTACCGCCACCGTATCCAGCCCGCCCGTCGTCTCCCGGGGAACCATATCCGATTTCGGAAGGATTATCGTAAGGGGACCCGGCCAAAATGCAGCCGCCAATTTCTTTGCCGTCTCCGGCACCTGAGCCACAATGGGGGAAAGGTCCTCCATCCGGCAAATATGCACAATCAAAGGATTATCGGAAGGCCGTCCCTTTGCCCGGTATATTCTGCCCGAGGATTGGCCGTTCAGCGCATCCCCGCCCAAGCCATATACCGTTTCCGTAGGGAATGCCACCAGACCGCCGGCCTTAATCGTCTTTCCGGCTTCCTCCACAGCTTCCCTGCATATATTTTTTTTATTCACTGAGATAATTTTTGTCTCCATCCGCATTCACCTTATATAGTATAACATAAAGTTTTTTTTTTGTCTCTATTTTGTTGCTAATCATCGCGGAAATCGCGGAAATCGTAACAGTTCAGCCTGAATGTTGTGTTGAGAGGCGGACGCACGGGAGGGA
>CAJUIM010000169.1 GCA_910586275.1 uncultured Lachnospiraceae bacterium
GAGTTGTTTTTAAAAATTTTGTTCTCACCTGAAAAGTAAATGCTGTTGCCCTGACCCGATGTTCTTAGCGGAAGCGGCGGCGCAGGCACAAAACAGAAAATTGATTTCCTTGGGAAAACGGCAAAAATACTGCTCCAGCCAGAAAAATCTTCTCTCAAAACTCCCCATTCTATGATAAAATAAGAAAAATACCGAATGAAAGGAAATGAAGAAATGGAAATCGAAAGAAAATTCACCGTCAGATCCCTGCCTGACAAACTGAAAACCTATGCCTCACATCTGATTGAGCAGGCATATCTGAACACCGACCCTGTCATCCGCATAAGGAAACAGGACAACGACTATTACCTTACTTATAAAGGAAAAGGACTCCTCGCCAGGGAAGAATACAATCTTCCGCTGAACGAGGAATCCTATTATCATCTGCGTCAAAAAGCCGACGGAAATATTATTTCCAAAACAAGATACCTAATCCCTATCCAAATGCCTCCCTATGCCGAAAATGCCGCTCTCACAGAGCAAGAGAAAAATACGCCGCTCATGATAGAATTGGATGTTTTTAATGCTCCCTTTGCCCCCTTGGTCATTGCCGAGGTGGAATTTCCCACGGAAAATGCCGCCCATGCATTTCTGCCGCCGTCATGGTTTGCGCAAGATGTCACCTACGACCCGAAATATCACAACTCTGCTTTAAGCAGGCAGCCTATGGAAGATACGGAAACCCGGAACATGCCTTAATCCGGCATAGCGGCATTTCCTTTCTCCTACAGAGAGATATCCACGCTTCCGCCCTCCGCCATCACAGGTGCCTGCGCCGCCTGCACGGGTATATCCATACCGCCAAGCTGCAGGGAGATACCTTCGGAACCGCAGGAATTTCCCTGCTTTTCTTTTTCCAGCTGGTCAAACAGCGCTTTCAGATACTTCATGTCGGCTTCCGCAATCTCCTGAAGTTCTTTTGCCCTATGTTTTTTCTTAAGGCGTTCCAAATCTTCCGGAGATATTTCTTCCTGTACGCCGCCCAGAAATTCATCCGTCAGCTGCTCCAGCCCTAAGGCATCCTCCAGTTCCGTCATGGAAGCATTCAGTTCCTCCATGCTTTCCTCCATACGTTCCTGGCATTCGGCCATCAGTTCCTCCAACTGCTCACGGCTCAATCCCTGACCTTCCGCCTCTGCCGCTTCCTCTGCGCCGGAATCTTCCTGCCTTTCCGTCTCTTCCAGACAGGAACCTGTATTTTTCGCCTTTTCTTCCTCCGCCAGATGCTTCTTCTTTTTTCTTGCAACCGCCTCCATTTTCTTTGCATGGCTAAGTGCCCGTTCCACTTCTTTTGAATCATAATCTGCGTTTCTCAGTTTTCTCTCCAGCATGGCTACTTTTGACTGTGCACGCGCTATTACCCTGCCCGCGCTGCCGGATGTTTTCGCAAGCATAATCTGCGTGGAAATTTCTTTAAAATTATAACGCAGACGTTTTTTCTTCTTTCTGCCGGACTTGGCGGAACTTTTTATCCTGTCCGTACTTTTCGGTTTCATTGCCTGCCGGTTCGAGTCATTTTCTCCGATTCTCATTCCCATGCCGTCTCCCTCCTTGTTTCCGGCACTTCGGCCAAATATGCCCCAAGATGTCACACACTTTGCAGTACCGCAAAGATCTTTCATTGGTCCTTTAGCTTCTATATCGGCAGATTGCGCAATAACCTTTAACGTACCGCCCCACAGGATTCCCGCACTTCCAGTTTGGCCGGAAACACAATATGGCCATGCCCTTTCTTTCCGGCAATAATGTCAAACAGCAATTTTATGGTAGTTTCCGCCATTTCCTTCACAGGCTGCTTCATAGTGGTAATGGCAGGGTAATAATATTTTCCCGGCTCAATGCCGTCAAATCCGGCCACCGACACATCTTCCGGAATGCGCAGCCCTGCCTCCAGCAATGCCCTGCATGCCCCGATTGCCAGCAAATCCGCAGTGGCAAACACCGCAGTAAAACGCTCGCCCGAATCAATCAGCCGCTTTGTCGTCAGATAGCCGTTTTCCATGGAAAAATGCTCAACATTTTCTTCCACCGCACGCACCAGCTTAGGATTGTACGGCACCCCGTTTTCCAGCAGCGCATCCTTATACCCCTCCAGCCGGAGCCGCCCGATACTGTCTACCTCGGACTCCGCCGAAATAATGGCAATATCCCTGTGCCCCAGCCCGATTAAGTAAGATGTGACCGCGCGGCTTTCCTTCCGGTCGTCCACCGATATGCTGGAATACTCCGCCTCATCCAGCTTGCTGGAAACCAATGTCCCTATCGTGCTGAAAATATAAGGAACCGTCAGATTTGCAATCTTCTCCTCCGCATGAAGGAAGTAACCGCCCAGAAAAATAATGCCCCGCAGCCTTTTCTCCTTTACCAGTTCCAATGCCACATCAACCTCGTCCTCATAGTACTCCACATGCTTTAGCTCCAGAGAATACTTTTTCCTGCGTGTTTCCTCTTCAATAACCTTAATCATATCCGTAAAAAGCGGGTTTGCCATACCCTTTACCAACACGGCAATGGTCCTGGCATCCGTCCGCTTCAGATTGCGTGCGCTGTTATTAGGCACAAACCCGCTTTCCCGGATCACCTCCATAATCATCCGTTTTGTCTCCGGATTTATGTCCGGATGGTCATTGATGGCTCTCGAAACCGTACTGACCCCCACACCGCATTGCTTGGCAATATCCTTAATCGTTGTTTCCGGCATTCCGTTATCCTCTTCCGTAAAGTTTCGTCAGGCTCAGAATCTCCTCTGCCAGGCCGTCCGTAAACTCACCGGGCAGCATGCGCCATTTCCAGTTTTGCCCTAGCGTGGACGGAATGTTGATGCGCGCTTCCGCCCCCAGCCCCAGATAATCCTGCATCGGAATAATTGCCGTATCCGATATGCTGCCGAATGCGGCGCGTATGAAATTCCACTCCACATCCTTCCTTGCCGTTATATTCAGATAACGCCTCGCAAAGGCCTTATCCTGCCTGTCCAAAGACTCATACCACCCCAAGGTAGTGTCATTGTCATGAGTTCCCGTATAAACCACGGAATTTGCCGTATAATTGTGAGGAAGATAATCATTGTACGCGCTGCCGTCAAAAGCAAACTGCAGGACTTTCATGCCCGGATATCCCGTCTTCTCCACCAGTTTCAGCACACTTGGCGTCAAATAGCCCAAATCCTCCGCTATCACCGGCTTATCGCCGACTTTTTCCTTCATTACCTGAAAGATATCATACCCCGGCCCTTTTTCCCAATGTCCGAACTCCGCCGTTTCATCCCCGTATGGGATAAAATAGTATTCGTCGAATCCCCGGAAATGATCGATACGCACCACATCATACAGCCTATAGCAATAAGCGATTCTTCTCATCCACCACTCATAGCCTGTTTCCTTATGATACTCCCACCGATACAGCGGATTTCCCCACAGCTGTCCGGTTGCCGAGAAAGAATCCGGCGGGCACCCTGCCACCCCTACCGGAATGCACTTTTCGTCCAGCTGAAACAGTTCCGGGCTGGCCCAAGTATCCGCACTGTCAAAAGCCACATAAATAGGGATATCTCCGATAATGTCAATCCCCTTCCCATTGGCATATTTCTTCAGCGCGAACCACTGTGCGGCAAAAATATACTGCTGGAACTCGTAAAATTCAGTCTCCGCCGCATACTTTTCCTTATATGCTGCCATTGCCCCTTCCCTGCGCAGCCGGATATCCTCCTCCCACTCAATCCAGCTGATGCCGCCGAAGGAATTTTTCACTGCCATATACAAAGCGTAATCTTCCAGCCAAAAAGCATTCTCTTCCTTAAACTTGCGGAATTCCCCGTCCTCTCTTATATGGCTTCTCTCATAAGCCTTCCGCAGTACCTCAAACCGTGACAGGTATATTTTCTCATAATCCACATACCGGCTGTCACCGCCGAAATCACATTCCGCGCACTCCGCCTCGGTAAGCCATCCCTTCTCAATCAGCCCCTCCAAGTCAATATAATACGGATTCCCCGCAAAGGTGGAAAAAGACTGATAAGGCGAATCGCCATATCCGGTAGGGCCTAAAGGAAGAATCTGCCAATATTTCTGACCAGCTCTTTCCAAAAAATCCACAAATTCATAAGCTTCCTTTGAAAATGTGCCGATTCCGTACTTAGACGGAATACTGGACACAGGTAATAAAATTCCGCTTTTTCTCATAGCTTCCACTCTCCTTTCATCATCGGACGCCCAAACACATTCTGCTTCCCCGCACCGACACAAACCGGAAACCATAGTTCCGCCTTACTGGCCGGTATTGTTTCCGGTAACGTTTCCAATTCAACCAAACAATAACACTTCTCCCCTCACAATGCAAGAAACATTTCACTCCTTTTATATTTTTGTTACATATAATTAATTTTCTTTCCCAAATCTGTAACTTATGCACAAAATAACGCAGCATCCAAAAAAGTCAAGCCTTGAGCCATCGGAGACACGGAAATCAATTTTCGGCTTTATGCCTGCGCCGGCATTTCCGTTCAGAGCATCGGCAGGGACAATCTGCTCCGTATGGCAGCCTCCCGGCATGGCGCTCCCTTCCGCCCGACGGCTGCGGTATATTGCGTTTTCAGTTCCTCAGAAAAAACGGAGGTATTTCTTACTGCTTTTTCCGGCAGAATGGCT
>CAJUIM010000170.1 GCA_910586275.1 uncultured Lachnospiraceae bacterium
ACCACACAGCCCTCCTGATATGTCACCACTACATTTGTATCCTCGCTTTCATACCCGGGCGCGGCAGCCACACCGGTTTTCCCGTCATCTTCCGTTATGGCAGCGTTTACCGTACAACTGCCATCCGAAAATTCCACCACGCTCCCTCTCATAGCCGCTGCTGCATACAGACTGTCTGCATCCACTCTCTCCTCCGCATCATCAGCTGCGGCAATATTCCCATTCTCCTGCGAAACGTCCGCTCCGTTTGTTCCGCTCCCATCCGGCAGGGAATTGTCTTTGTTTTCCTGGCTGCCATTGCCATCTGCATGATCTGCCTTAGGGGCAATGTTGTCATTTTCATCCGAAGGCATATCCTCGTCGTCAAATACGCTGTTTTGATGCTCTTTTACATGCATGTCCCCGCTCCCTGTCTTTTCATTTGCTCCTGCGCCACATCCGGAAAGAACGGATATGCACAATCCAATTATGAAACCTTTCCGCACTTTTTGATTTTTCATAATCGAAACTTCCTTTCTGTTTTTTTTCATTTTAGCTGCAAAGCCCTAAAAAAATCTTGTAACCGGAACCGGCGGAAACGTCATTTTTTATAGGATTTTTATAGAATTATCTGCTATACTAAATAGAAAAGAGCAACCCGCAAATGGGAAAAGGTCTTTCCGGCCATATTGGAACGGCACTATGGAAAGGGGATTTGATATCATGAAAATACTATTGCTTGAAGATGATAAAGAACTTTGCAGTTCCATACAGGATGAACTGCAAAAAGCCGGATATATAGTTGACTGCTGCTATGATGGAGAAACCGCCATGATCCATGCACTGAATATAGAATACTGCTATGACCTGGCAGTCATTGACCGTATGCTCCCCATCATTGACGGAATGACAATTATTAAGGCCATGCGCCGGAAGGGAATTGCAATCCCTGTCATTATTATTACGGGGATGTCCGAACTCAATGAGAGGATAGAAGGGCTGGATAACGGTGCGGATGACTATCTGGTAAAGCCTTTTCATATACCTGAACTGCTTGCACGCATCAGGGCATTGATCAGACGTCCGGCAGAAATCAGACAGGAAACGTGCACTTGTTTTTCCGATCTGTCTTTCAGCCAAACGGAGCATATCCTGTCATGCGGTACAAATTCCCTGCAATTAACTGCAAGAGAGTCCGAAGTATTGTCCGTCTTTATCAGCCGCCCCCAGACCCTCATCTCCAGAGAGCAACTGATATACAAAATCTGGGGAACCGATACAGATATCGTACCCGGTAATGTGGATAATTATATTTCGTTTCTCAGGAAACGATTACATGAGATAGGAAGCGGCTGCGAAATTAAAACAGTCTATGGATCCGGTTATAAATTGGAGGGCAAAAATGCTGGAGCATTTATATAAAAAACTGCATCTTATTTTTATCGGTTCCATTATGTCTATCATAACGGTCATTATCGGAATTTTATGCAATGATTCCATTGATAATAAACGGCAAAACGACAGTATTTTTTTTGAGCGGCTTTCTATGTTAATGATTTATGAACTGGAAAATCCGAAGAAAAGCCCTCAGACGGTTATTAGGCCCTACGAAGATAACTATTCCATTTTTGCCGTGCTGAAAGATGCACAGGGAAATGTAATTTATCAAAGCGCGCTCTTGTTTCCGACCGATATCACCTTTTTATTAAGGCAATTTACAGAAAAGGCAAATAGCGAATCGGTCACCACATTAGATCAGACCATGGCTACGACCCAAAGCGGCATTTTATCTTTTTCCGGTTGTTCACATGATAAATATTGGGGAATATCGGCTATTGTCATTGACAAAAACGGAACCCCTTTTTATCTGCGCCTGCTGCACCAGCAAACAACAGCTTTTGAGCTGATAGGGAAACAACTGCCTTTTTATATGCTGCTGTGGGTCATCTCCTTATTCTGTATCGTAATTATAAGCCGTTTTCTGCTGAAACACGCCATAGCGCCAACCGAAAAAGTATTAAAAAGCCAGAAAGATTTTGTCGCTGCTGCCTCCCACGAGCTAAAAGCGCCGCTTGCAGTCATACTTGCCAACAATGACAAAATAAACAGATTAAGTGACGGCATGCCAGATATTCAAAAGGCCACGAATATGATAGATGCAGAAACTATGCGAATGTCAAAGCTGGTGAGAGATATGCTCTTACTGGCTTCCTCAGATTCCGGAACACGGAATATCAATAAAACAGCGGTAAATATTGACACTTTGCTGATTACCCTTTATGAAACTTACGAACCGATATGCAGCCAAAAAAGAATGCCTTTAGATGCAGATTTTATGGATGTGCATTTTCCCATACTATACACAGACCGGGAATGCCTTTTCCAGATATTAAGCATTTTTATGGATAATGCCATATCGCATTCCAAGACAAAAGCACCAATCCAAATAAAAGCCACTCTGTCACGCAAGGCTATAACTATTTCTGTTATTGATCACGGACAGGGAATTTCTGCCGAAGACAAACCTTACATTTTTGACCGCTTTTATTGTGCGGATAAATCACATACGGATAAGTCACATTTTGGCCTTGGACTAAGCATAGCAAAAGAATTGGCAGGATTTTTGTCCGCCAATGTGGGAGTGCAGAATACAGAAGGCGGCGGGGCTGCTTTTTTTCTTACTCTTCCGTTAAAATAAGCCTCACAAACCATCGGTGCCGGAAAGCAATTTTCAAACACACTCTAGGTGACTATAAATTGCACGAAATGACCATAGAGTTTATAACATCACCACCGCCTGGAACTTTTCCTCGTCGCAGGAGACAGCAAAGTCGCCTCCGTATTTATCTGCCACCGCCTTCACGTTGGACAGGCCAGTGCCTTCCGTAACCTGCACTTTTTCCACCACCGGGTTCCTTACGGAGAAGATCAGATTTCCTCCCTCCTGCACCAGCTTTACATGGATGACGGCCTTCCTCCCCTGCCGCTCATAGACTGCCTGCATATCCCGGTAATGCGCAAGCTGGCTCTCGGTCTTTCTCACAGACTCGGTTCCCATCCGTATTTTCTTCCCCCGCTCCAATATTTCCCGCAGCAGCCAGATGACAAGGAAATTGACCATGACCAGCCCTGTGGAAAGAAAAAGACAGAGCGGCTGCAATTCCGGCTGCTCCTTCTCCGGCAGATGTGGGTCACAATTTGTGGGAGATTCGTGTCAAAGGAAGAGCGCATAGCTGGCTATGTCAAACTTATTGGAGAAGAATGATCTAACCCCTCTAAGCTGCATGATACACTTCCCTCCGTCCATGACGGCAATCTCGTCCTAGCTCATCAGTCCTTTGCGTTTCATTCCATCAGCATTCCTGAGAATGGCTCGGTCAAAATTCCTGCGATTTTGCAAATTCCCTGTCGGAAAGTTTTCCAGCAGAAAAGCCAATTTACGATGTACTTTCACTGAAAGTGTTTCGATAACTAGCTGCTTTGTCTGTCCTGCATCATATTTAGTTTTACAATGAAAAAGCAGCGGCGTTTTATGTTGCCACTGCCCAAAAAATTTGTGTTGAAATATTTTATGTCTCCTCGATAAATTGGATTTTATCTAATTCCTTATCTGTGTTATCATATATGCAGCATATTCATGGGCCTTATTTTCATCCCATTCTGTTGATTTATTAGATAAATATTCATCCAGTGCCTGTGCTATTAAAGTTTGATACTTTTCAGGGACATTACATATTCCCCATTTACCACCTTCCTGTTTTGACAGGATAAGTTCTTCTTTTTTGTATGCTAATACTCTACATAAGTTTAGAATATTGTAAGTGGGATTATCCATTATTTCCGTTTCAGCTTCCTCAATATCACTCCAAATACTATCAAAGTAGTCTTCTTTACTGACTGCTCCAAAGACATCTTTGATTTCGTCTCCATAAAGACATTTTCCCCTGTGATAAATAATGGTAAAATGAGCTGCCAGATCTTTATCTGTTCCCTTCATTTTATCAATATAATCGAAAGGATTAGTTTTATACCATTCTAAATGTGCAATAGAAAAGTGCAATTCAAAAGGTGTCGGATAAATAAATGGATTGCATCCCTCTCTTTTAACAATGCTTAGTTCGATTCCTTTTGGAGGAGCATATGTATTTAATTTTACAACCATATCCATGAAGCGATGTTTTATGTTGTTTGGGATAGCTTCCTTTACTACAACTAACAAATCAATATCACTTTTTTTCTCATTATAGCATCCCATAACAGCAGAGCCATGAAGATAAATCCCAATCAGATTATCTCCTAATATTTTTTGACTTTGTGTGACAAAACTTTTAAGTAAATCATTTAAAGCATCTATATCTGACATCTCCTTTCAAACATCTGCTACAGCGGTCAATACCGATTTACTATCTCTGTTCTTCTCTGTTAAAGAAGTATCCAAAATTGATTCTTACTTCCCGCCTTTTAATATCATTGTTTGTATAACAGCATGTGT
>CAJUIM010000171.1 GCA_910586275.1 uncultured Lachnospiraceae bacterium
AAATCCCTCCCGTGCGTCCTCCTCTCAACACAACATTCAGGCTGAACTGTTACGCTGATCTTCGGCTTTTTTCATTCGAATCTTTACAAAAAATGTTTCATGGTATATTATAGTAATAATGTATAAAATCCGAGAGATAAATAACTATTGTAGGGGGTTTGTGTTATGGGTATAAAAGATAGGCGGCGATCCAGAAGGATGGATTTAGATACACATTTAATCATCAAACGTATTGACAATGGGATAGAGGACTATATTAAAATCGGTACGCAGAATTTATCCAAGACGGGATGCGGCTTTCTGAGCAAAGAAAATTTGGAATTGGATACGGTCTATGAATCGCACATAACAATATGGACAAAGGAAGTCATTCATGTGCTGCTGAAAATTGTCAGAAAAGAAGAGAAGAAAGACGGTTTTCTGTATGGCGCTGTCTTTATGGGGCTTTCCGATGCGGATGCTTTCCGGATTGAAGTATATGATATGATGGATAGGGAGAGTCATAGGCAGGAGGACAGGGCAGAGGAGGAAGCCGGCTCCCAACAATAAATATTCCCAATTTGTTTTCCTGTATAAAAATTGCGGCATGTTTTCTGTAGAAGCATGCCGCAGTTTTCGTGTGCGCCGGTATTATGCCATGTGGTATTTCAGCCGCGGCATAATTTCTTTAAATCTTCATAAAAGCCGGGATAGCTGATGGCGACACATTCGCTGTCGGTGATATTTGTTTCCCCCTCGGCGATCAGCGAAGCCACGGCGAAACTCATGGCAATCCGGTGGTCGCCGTGGGCATGGATGACGGCTCCATGCAAGGGCTTTTCTTCCGGCCGCTTTCCGTGGATAATCAGGCCGTCTTCCGTGCCCGTAATGTCACAGCCCATTGCGGAAAGATTTTGCGCCATGACATCTATGCGGTTAGATTCCTTTACTTTCAGTTCTGCCGCATCTCTGATGACGGTGGTTCCTTCTGCGGAGGCCGCCATGACGGCAAGAATGGGGAGTTCGTCAATTAAAGTAGGAATGATATCACCTTCAATGGCAGTTCCGTGGAGGGGGCTGTATTTTATATGAAGGTCGGCTACCGGCTCTCCTTCCTGCCGTTCGTTCAGCAGCGTAATGTTGCCGCCCATGCTTTCCGCTGCTTTCAGTATGCCGTTTCTGGTAGGATTGATTCCTACATTGCGGATTAAAATATCCGAGCCGGGAACTAAAAGACCGGCGGCAATGAAATAGGCGGCGGAGGATATGTCGCCCGGTACGTTGACTTTCCGGCCTTCCAGCAGAGGCCTGGGGAAAATGGTGGCGGTAGTGCCTTCGGTCCGTACATCTGCGCCGAAGGTACGCAGCATCAATTCCGAGTGATTGCGGCTGAGGGCCGATTCGGTGACGGAAGTGGGGTCTTTTGCGTATAATCCTGCAAGCAGAACGGCGGATTTTACCTGTGCGGAAATGACTTTTGGATAGTAATGGATGCCCTTTAACGGTGCACCGGTTATTTTCAGCGGTGCGCAGTTATTGCCGCCGATGCTTTCTATCCGGGCACCCATCATGGAAAGGGGTTCCATAATCCGCAGCATGGGACGTTTTTGGATGGAGGCGTCGCCCGTCAGTATGGTTTCAAAGGGCTGGGCAGCTAAGATGCCGGAAATCAGCCGGGTAGTAGTGCCGCTGTTGCCTGCATCCAGGATATTGCCGGGGGCATTCAGCCCGTCCAGCCCTTTGCCGTGAATGGTAATGCAATCCGGCCGGTTTTCGATTTCTATGCCTAGACGGCGGAAGCAGTCGATGGTGGAAAGGCAGTCTGCACCTTGCAGAAAGTTGGTTATTTCCGTCCGTCCTTTGGAAAGGGAGCCGAGCATAACGGCACGGTGGGAAATGGATTTGTCGCCGGGTACGGTGACTTCTCCTTTTAGTTGGTTTGTTTTATGGAAAATCATAAGGATATCCTCCTTTTTGGCATTTCTGTTATTTTTTTTCGAAAATGGCATATCCCTGTCCCTTCAGGATATCATTGGCAGACAGGATGTCCTTCTCTCCGTAAAATTCAATACGCAAGGCTCCTTCTGCCCGTTCCCTGTTATGCGTAATGCCGATATTTTTGATGCTGATGCCGTTTTGGGCAAGCAGGGAGGCAATGGCAGCCAAAGCGCCTGTCTCATCCGCAATGTCGACGGTGAGAGTGTGGGACTTTTTGATGGGGCCGCTGGAGACTTCCTGAAAGGAGTCGCGGTAATCGCGTGCCTGCCGGAAGAAATGGTAAAGCTGTCTGGCATCTTTTGCCTCCAAATGTTCCCGGACACGGGAAAGGGCATGAATATAGCTGTCTAGAAGCCGGAGAATATTGTCCGTATTGGTCAGGCATATCTGCTGCCACATGTCGGGGGAGGAAGAGGCGATTCTTGTGATGTCTTTGAAACCGCCGGCCGCAATCATTTTCATAATGCCGTCTTCCGAGTCGTTTTCTTTTACCAAGCGGACAAGGGAAGCGGCGATAATATGGGGCAGATGGCTGACTGCCGCAGTTACATAATCGTGCAGCCCGGCATCCATTACAAGCGGGATGGCACCCATGTCGGCAACTAATTTTCTATAGGCATCCAGCTTTACCTGCGGCACTGTCTCGGTAGGCGTCAGGATATAGTAGGCGTTTTCCAAAAGCCTTGCCTTGGAGTTGGCATATCCGAACCGTTCGCTGCCTGCCATAGGATGACCGCCGATAAACTGCCGGGACAGACCTGCGGCTTCTATATGATTGCGGATGCCGGTTTTCACACTGCCTACGTCGGTGAGGAGACAGGAAGGGGATAAGAATTTCTTCAGTGCGGAAAGATTTCCGTCGTTGCCGGATACGGGGGCACATAGGAAAATATAATCGCAGGAACGGAAATTTTCGTCGATTTCCGTAACGGTGATATCGGCAATTCCGTCTTTTTCCGCCAAAGAAAGCGATTCCTTATTGGGGTCATAAGCAATAATCCGTATGGAGGGAAGCGCAGATTTCAGAGCCTTGGCAATGGAACCGCCAATCAGTCCCAGGCCCACAAAGCCGATGGTCTGGGAACCGTTTTGCGCAGGGGCGCGGTCTTCCCGGTAATTGACAGGTAGTGCATTCATTGTAAATCCTCCATGCTGAACGTGTCTTAAAAATATTTCCAGTAACTATATCAGAACTCACGTCCCATGAGATGGCAGAACGGTTTCAGTTCCGAAGTAAGTTTTTCGAATTTGCCGAAAGTGAGTGACTGAGGACCGTCGGACAGGGCGCAGGCCGGATTGTCATGGACCTCAATCATCAGTCCGTCCGCGCCGGCGGCAACGGCAGCTTTAGCCATGGGAGACACATAACGGTAGGAGCCTGTGGAATGGGAAGGATCCGCTATGACGGGCAGATGGGTTCTTTCCCGCAGAACCGGTATGGCGCTTAAATCCAGCGTATTCCGTGTGGCTGTCTCGTAAGTACGGATTCCTCTTTCGCAGAGCACTACATTGGGGTTGCCTTCGGCTATTATATATTCCGCCGCATTGAGCCATTCGTCAATGGTGGCGCACAGCCCCCGTTTCAGCAATACAGGAAGGCCGGAACGGCCGGCTTCTTTCAGAAGTATGAAATTCTGCATGTTGCGCGCGCCGATCTGAATCATATCCACATATTTGACGGCTGCTTCTATGGCTTCCTGGCTGACAACTTCGCAGATGGTGGCCAGCCCGAATTCCTTGCCTGCTTCCTGCATATAACGCAGGCCTTCTTCTTCCAGGCCTTGGAAGGAGTAAGGGGATGTCCTTGGCTTATATGCGCCGCCTCTCAGAATGGAGGCTCCGGATTTTTTCACCGCCCGGGCAATGTTTATAAGCTGTTCCTCTGTTTCCACTGCGCAGGGTCCGGCCATAATAGTCATGCTGTCGGGGCCGATGCGGGTGTTTCCTACGGTGACGGAAGTGGGTTCCGGATGGAATTTTTTGTTCGCCAATTTGTAGCTTTCCGTAACGGGAACAATACGGTCCACGTCTTTATAGCTGACCAGATTTTCCGTGGGGAGTTTAGTCTTATCTCCCACGATGCCGATAATCGTCACTTCTTCCCCTTGGGAAAGATGGGTCTGCAGGCCGTGCCGTTCGATGTAGGAAAGCACTGACTCCACACTTTGGGGAGCTGCGTTTGGTTTCATTATTACAATCATAATCTATACCTCATTTCTTAAATCATACTGTTTCCGCAGATATATGTGCCGGGACAGGAGAAAATCCGGACTGCCCAACGGCACTCAAATAGTATAACGCTTCAACGTGCGAAAGTCAAGCGTACAGTATGGAAGGATACACTGTTTGAAAAAAATGTAACAGTTCAGCCTGAATGTAATGTTGGGAGGCGGACGCCCGTGCGCGA
>CAJUIM010000172.1 GCA_910586275.1 uncultured Lachnospiraceae bacterium
AAATCCCTCCCGTGCGTCCGCCTCTCAACACAACATTCAGGCTGAACTGTTACTAAAAAAGGGACAAAAATAAAAAAAATGCTTTTCCAATCGGGAAAACTATGCTATACTACAAAGAGTTTATGAACGTAAGGAGGCTTAGAGATGAAACATATTAAGACGTTAAGCACAAGAGATTATAAAGAATCCATGAAAAAGGGCGGCTGCGGCGAGTGCCAGACTTCCTGCCAGTCGGCATGCAAGACATCCTGCACCGTGGGCAATCAAAGCTGCGAAAAGGTAAAATAGCAGGCCTGGAATAAGAAATCTGTAAGCAGCGATTTGCGTCGCTGCTTATTGTATGTATGCTATGGGAATCTGATTTGGCGAAGTGCCTGATGGAAGAGAGGAATGCAGGGAAGTGGTACATCAGTATAAGAACAACGGCTATAATATCGTGTTGGACGTGAACAGCGGTTCGGTACATGTGGTGGACGATATTGTATATGATTTGATTGAAATAGCGGAAAAGCTGCTGGAAGGGGGCTGTTCGGCCGACGGCGGTGAACTGATGCGGCAGATGGCGGAATATGGCATGCTAAGCAAGCTGCCCTATAAAGAGGAAGAAATCCGGGAGGCGCTGGAAGAAATTCTGGAACGGAAGGAAGCCGGCATGCTTTATGCGCCGGACATTTATGAAAATTATATCGGGGATTTTAAGAAGCGGGAAACTGTGGTAAAGGCGCTCTGCCTTCATATTGCCCATGACTGCAATCTGGCCTGCAGATATTGTTTTGCGCAGGAGGGGGAATATCACGGCAGAAGGGCGTTGATGAGTCTGGAAACGGGGAAAAAAGCATTGGATTTTCTGGTGGCCAATTCCGGAAACAGGGTAAACCTGGAGGTGGATTTTTTCGGCGGGGAGCCGCTGATGAACTGGCAGGTGGTGAAGGAACTGGTAGCTTACGGAAGAAGTCTGGAGGAGCCGAATCATAAGAAATTCCGCTTTACCCTGACCACCAACGGAGTGCTTTTGGACGATGAGGTCATGGAGTTTGTGAATAAGGAAATGTCCAACGTGGTTCTGAGCATTGACGGGCGCAAGGAGGTTCACGACAGAATGCGTCCCCATCGGGGCGGACAGGGAAGCTATGAGGAAATCGTCCCGAAATTCAAAAAACTGGCGGACAGCCGGGAGCAGACGAATTATTATGTAAGAGGCACTTTTACCCACTATAATTTGGATTTTGCAGAGGATGTGGCGCATCTGGCGGATTTGGGCTTTGAACAGATTTCGGTGGAGCCGGTGGTTGCCGGGCCAAAGGACGATTATGCATTGCGGGAAGAGGATATGTATAAGCTGCTGGCAGAATATGACAGACTGGCTGTGGAACTGCTGGAACGGCGGAAAGCCGGCCGGCCGGTGAATTTCTTCCATTTCATGATTGACCTGGAGGGAGGCCCCTGCGTGGCTAAGAGGCTTTCCGGCTGCGGTTCCGGCACGGAATATCTGGCGGTGACGCCTTGGGGCGATTTGTATCCCTGCCATCAGTTTGTGGGAAATGAAGATTTCCTGATGGGGAACGTGGAGGAAGGGGTGAAGCGTACCGACATTAGGGATGAGTTCAAGTGCTGTAATGTGTATGCAAAGGAAAAGTGTAGGGATTGTTTCGCAAAATTCTACTGTAGCGGCGGATGTGCGGCAAATTCTTATAATTTTCACGGAAATATCAACGATGCCTATGATCTTGGCTGCGAGCTGCAGCGGAAGCGCGTGGAATGTGCCATCATGATTAAGGCGGCGCTGGCGGAGTGAAACAGAGTAAAAAGGAGACAAGGAGAAAATGAAAAAGAACAAAGCAATTGTTACCTTGCTTGTGATGGTCCTGCTGCTTTGCGGTTTTAGCTATACTGCGGCAGCAGGGATCGGAAGCGAGAAAGCAGGGGCGGCATCCGGCATCCGGCTGGGTTTGGATTTGGCCGGGGGCGTAAGCATCACCTATCAGGTAGTCGGCGACGGGGAACCTTCGGCGGAAGATATGGCGGATACCATTTATAAGCTGCAGAGGCGTGTGGAAAGCTACAGCAATGAATCCCAAGTATATCAGGAGGGCAGCGACCGTATCAATATTGAAATCCCGGGCGTGTCCGATGCCAATGCCATTCTGGAGGAATTGGGAAAACCCGGCTCTCTCGTATTTATGGATTCTTCACAGAACGTGGTACTGACCGGCACGGATGTGGCGGATGCCAGAGCGGCGACACAGGAGGATCAGATGGGCAACAGCCAGTTTGTGGTGGCTCTGACGATGACGGATGAAGGCAGGACGAAGTTTGCCGAGGCGACCAGGGCGGCTTATCCTACCAATGATATCATTTACATTGTGTATGACGATGCCGTAATCAGTTCTCCTCGGGTACAGGCGGAAATTACGGACGGACAGGCAGTCATTACCGGCATGGATTCTTTCGAGACGGCGGAGCAGCTGGCCTCCACTATCCGTATCGGCGGACTGAAACTGGAACTGGAGGAACTGCGTTCCAATGTGGTAGGTGCGCAGCTTGGCTCTGCGGCAATTGCTTCCAGCCTGAAAGCGGCGGCAGTGGGCTTTGTGCTCGTGGCAGTGTTTATGGTAGCCGTTTACTTTATCATGGGTCTGGCAGCCAGCTTTGCCTTAGGCATATATACGGCTCTGATTGTGATTTTACTGAATCTGTTTGAAATTACGCTGACGCTTCCCGGCATCGCAGGCATTATCCTTTCCATCGGTATGGCCGTGGATGCCAACGTCATTATTTTTGCCCGGATCAGGGAAGAAATGGGAACGGGCAAGACCGTGCAGTCTTCTATAAAAATCGGTTTTGAAAAGGCATTTTCCGCTATTCTGGACGGAAATGTGACCACATTGATTGCTGCGCTTGTGCTGGGGATTATGGGTTCCGGCACGGTAAAGGGATTTGCCCAGACATTGGCGTTGGGCATTGTTCTGTCTATGTTTACTGCGCTAGTCATTACAAAGCAGCTTCTGAAGGCTTTGTATGCGTTAGGGCTGAAGAACGAGAAGATTTACGGCGTGGGAAAAGAGAGGAAAATCATTTCTTTCCTGTCAAAGAAAGCCGTATTTTTCGGAATTTCCATTGCCGTGATTTTGGGCGGTTTTGCAGTTATGGGAGTGAACAAGGCTTCCACGGGCAATGCGCTGAACTATAGCTTGGAATTTGTGGGAGGGACTTCCACCAATGTGACGTTTAACGAAGATATGTCCATAGAGGATGTCGATGCGGATGTAGTGCCGCATATTGAAGCCATTACCGGAGACGGAAATGTGCAGACACAGAAGGTGGCAGGAACCAATGAGGTGATATTTAAGACAAGGACGCTGACCGTGGAAGAGAGGGAGCGGTTCCGGGATACGATGGCGGAGAAATTCTCGGTGGATGCGGAAAAGATTACGGCGGAGACAATCAGTTCCACAATCAGCAAGGAAATGCAGTCCGATGCGGTAGTGGCGATTCTTGTTGCATCCGTATTTATGCTGATCTATATATGGTTCCGGTTTAAGGATATTCGGTTCGGCACCAGTGCGGTGCTTGCCCTGCTGCATGATGTGCTGGTAGTGCTGGCATTTTATGCGGTGGCCAAGGTGTCGGTAAGCAGTACATTCATTGCCTGCATGCTGACAATCGTAGGGTATTCCATCAATGCCACAATTGTCATATTCGACCGTATCCGTGAGAACATGGCCATGATGGGAAAGAAGGACGACCTGAAGGAAGTAGTTGACAGAAGTATCAGCCAGACACTGTCCAGAAGTATTTTTACTTCCCTGACCACATTCTTTATGGTGGCTTCCCTTTATGTATTCGGTGTGTCCAGTATCCGTGAATTTGCGCTTCCTCTTATGGCAGGCATAATATGCGGCACTTATTCTTCCGTATGCATTACCGGCGCTATGTGGTATGTGTTCCGTACGAAATTTGTAAAGAAGGACGAAGCGGCTGCCGGAGGAAAGGCAGGGAAGAGTGAGAGTAAGAAGAAGGCGAAAAAGACGGTTTCTTAGGAATATGTCCCCGGCTGGCGGGATGTACGGAAGCGTGCCGGAACGTGTCCGGGAATCGGATCCGTAAGTGTCCGGGCATGCTTCCGGACAGCAGAGGATGCAGAGGAACGGCGCAATGAAAAAAGATACGGCATGGCCGTTAGCGCGTGTCTGAAAATTGTTTTCTGGCAGATGCCGGGAATGGATTTTCAGACACGCTCTAGGGTCCATGCCATATCTTTTTATGTACACGGGCACCCAAAGGATGGATGTCAGCAGAACGGACGGATGTTCGTCCAATGTCATTCACTTAAGCCGCAGCCCCCATCAGGAACGATGTTTTTATTCGGAC
>CAJUIM010000173.1 GCA_910586275.1 uncultured Lachnospiraceae bacterium
AGGTTCATGAGGAGACTCAAACATAGAAAACACTATGTTTTGACCCCAGCATCATATCATTAACTTAAGCCGCAGCCCGCTTCGGGTATGATGTTTTCTCGTACCTCCGAAAAACATCTTTCCTGAAGCGGGCTGCGGCTTACTTAATGGCATTGTGCCTTAGAGCGTATCTGTGTCGCTTTCTCCGTTATCCATTCTTTTATTGTTCCGTCTGGCTTACAGCTGCCGGAACAGTTCTTTCACCGTGGGATATATCTTTACGAATTTTCGGTATTTTTCTTCATACTTTGCCGCCAGTTCCGGTTCCGGCTCAATGGTGTCTATAATTTTCACCAGTTTCCCCGCCGCTTCTTCCACGGAGCCGAACTCCCCGCAGCCTACGGCAGCCAGCATTGCCCCTCCGTATCCCGGCCCTTCTTCGCTCTCGATACGGTCGATCTTAATGTTCAGCACATTGGCAATGATCTTCCGCCAAAGCGGGCTTTTTGCCCCTCCGCCGCATATCTTGGAACGTTCAATATGAATCCCGAGAGAACGCGCCACCTCAAAGGAATCGCGGATGGCAAATGCCACGCCCTCCAGAACTGCCTGCGTCATATCCGCCCGTGTGCTGTCCATAGTCAGGCCGATAAAGGTTCCTCTGGCGTACGGATCGTTCAGCGGTGAACGTTCCCCCATCAGATAAGGCAGGAAATATACATTATTCTCACCCAATCCGCGGATATCCTCCTGTTCCTTCCCGTAATCCGACGTGCCTGCGATATCCTCCATCCACCATTTATTGCAGGAAGCCGCGCTCAGCATGCATCCCATCAGATGGTAATGGCCGTCGGCATGGGCAAAGGCATGCAGCGCATTATTGCCGTCCACGCCGAACTTATCGCTGGAAATGAAAATCGTTCCGGAAGTTCCCAAGGAAATATTGCACATGCCGTCTCCTACCGTCCCGGTCCCTACTGCCGCCGCCGCATTGTCCCCGGCACCGGCAACCACTTTCACTGTCTCCGGCAGCCCGGTCAGTGCCGCAATTTCCGGCTTCAGAGTCCCGACCACATCCGCGCTCTCATAAATCTGCGCCAACTGTTCTCTGGCCACGCCGCAGATTTCCATCATCTCCTCCGACCACCGCTTATGTTCCACATCAAACAGCAGCATGCCGGAAGCATCGGACACATCCGTGCAGAATGTGCCGGACAGCTTATAGGCAATGTAATCCTTAGGCAGCATGATTTTCCTGATCCGGGCAAAATTCTCCGGTTCGTTTTCCTTCACCCATAGTATCTTCGGTGCCGTAAAACCGGCAAAAGCAATATTTGCCGTATACTTAGACAGCTTCTCCTTCCCCACTGTCTCGTTCAGATAGTCCGTCTCTTTCGTCGTCCTGCCGTCATTCCACAGAATGGCCGGCCGAATGACTTCATCCTCCCCGTCCAGAATTACCAGCCCATGCATCTGCCCGCCGAAACCGATGCCTGCCACCTGAGATTTATCGCAGTCCGCCGTCAGTTCCTTCAGCCCTTCCGTCACCGCTTCCCACCAATCCTCGGGATTTTGTTCCGACCATCCCGGGTGAGGAAAACAGAGCGGATACTCCTTAGAAACCACATTCTCAATCTTACCGTCTGCCGCCATCAGCAGCAGCTTCACGGCAGACGTCCCCAAATCAATACCTATATACAACATATTCCGCGCCTTTCCCTTATGCAAACGGATTTTCCGTGGGATACCTTACGCCCTTCGGTTGGTTATATCCGATTTCTTCCACCGGCACTCCGATATATTTAAAAATTTCATACAAAGACTTTCCGAAATGGCCGAAAGCAACCGCTCCGTGATGAGGATAGTTTCCTTCGATCAATACATGACGGTAGAATCGTCCCATTTCCGGAATGGCAAAAATGCCGATGCCGCCAAAAGATTTTGTGGCAACCGGAAGCACTTCGCCCTGCGCGATATAAGCACGCAGTTTGCAGTCTGCCGTAGATTGCAAACGGTAAAACGTAATGTCGCCGGGCACAATATCCCCTTCCAGCGTCCCCTGCGTTACCTCTTCCGGCAGATTCCTTGCCATAATCATCTGGTATTTCATGGAGCATGCCGCCAATTTCCTGGAACAGGTATTTCCGCAATGGAAGCCCATAAACGTGTCATTGTGCGTATATTCGAATTTCCCTTTGATACTTTCTTCGTACATGTCTGCCGGCACGGAATTGTTAATGTCCAGAAGCGTAACCGCATCCTGACTTACGCAGGCACCGATAAATTCACTGAGCGCGCCGTAAATATCCACTTCACAGGATACCGGTATTCCTCTTCCCGTCAGGCGGCTGTTGACATAGCAGGGAACGAACCCGAACTGCGTCTGGAATGCAGGCCAGCATTTTCCTGCAATGGCAACATATTTCCGATAGCCCTTATGCTCGTCAATCCAGTCAAGGAGGGTCAGCTCATACTGCGCCAGCTTCGGCAGAATCTCCGGTTTCCGATTGCCTTCGCCCAATTCGGACTCCATCTCCTTCACCACATCCGGAATGCGGGGATCATTATCATGTTTATGGAACGCTTCAAACAAATCCAGTTCCGAATTTTCCTCGATTTCCACACCCAGATTATAAAGCTGTTTAATGGGAGCATTGCATGCAAGGAAATTCAGCGGCCTGGGACCGAAAGAAATAATCTTCAGGTCGGACAGCCCCACAATGCCCCTTGCCACCGGAAGGAATTCATGAATCATATCCGCGCATTCCTCCGCCGTTCCCACCGGATATTCCGGAATATAGGCTTTAATATTGCGCAGCTTCAGGTTATAGCTGGCATTCAGCATACCGCAGTAAGCATCCCCCCTGCCTCCGACCAGATTGTCTCCGCTTTCCTCCGCAGCCGCCACAAACATTGCCGGCCCGTCAAAGTGCTTTGCCAGCAGAGTCTCTGATATTTCCGGCCCGAAATTGCCAAGATAAACCACAATTGCATTGCAGCCGGCTTTTTTTACGTCCTCCAATGCCTGCACCATATGGATTTCGCTTTCCACAATGCAGACCGGGCACTCATAAATATCGTCCGTCCCGTATTTGTCTTCATATGCCTTTATCAAGGCTTTCCTTCTGTCCACGGACAGGCTCTCCGGAAAACAGTCGCGGCTCACCGCCACCACGCCGACTTTCACCTTCGGTAAATTTTCAAACATACCTTAATCCTCCTTCTGAATATGTAATACTCTGTTAAAAATACGCATCGCAGTTCCACACCGGCCCACCGGTTTGCGGACCGAGAAAATAAGTTGCCTAAACCGTAATATTTTCGCCCTTTATGCCGATATAAGCCCCGGCAATCCCGGCTTCCTCATGGGCAATCAGCCATTTATTTTTTGCCGTCAGCAACTTGTCTTCCGGCAGGCTCCCTCTTTCTTCCGTCAGATCCTCATTCGTTCCTTTCGGCAGGATTACCACATTGCGGAACGGCTTCCCTTCCACGCTGCACGGCGCATAATGAAGCGTGGTGGCATACATCTCATATACCGTTCCCTTCGGCACAAGAAATGCCTCTGCCTTTGCGGAGTCATAGGAGAAATCCCCCCCGTCCTCCGATACTTCCACATCCTGCTGCTTCCCCAGCAGTAAAATCAAGTCCGATGCCGCTACGCCAAATTCCGAACAGCGGTGGTATTCCACCGCATTCAGCTTATGGTTGGTTCCGTTGCAATAACCCATCTGCATGCTCAGTTCCCCGAAGAAACTGTTTGTCACTTCTTTTGCGGCGGGCAGCTTCTCCAACGCTTCCACGGACGGATAATATACTACCGCATCCTCCGGTGCCTCCGTTTCCTGCATGGCCTCCACCAGCCCGGAAGCATCCATCCCGGCAATCACCCGTCCATATGCTTTAAATGAATCATCATATACTGATTGAATCGTCACTTCCCTCAACGCCTCCTATCCTTCTGCTTCTTTCTCCAGTTGCCGTCCATCAATCATATCCGGCAAAAAAATATCTGCTATGCCGGAGATTTTACCTGACATGCTCCGCCCCGCATCGGTTCCCTCCATAATCCGTATCGGCAGAACCATCCACGGGAAAGCCCCATACCAGTATTATAGGCGTATTTCTTGCGCTTTTCTACCAAAAACTTATCTTATATATAGCACTTTCTTATCTTTTTCTTGGAATTCAAAAGATATCCGGTTCGCATCTCCAGCCGCTTACGATAATGGCACTGTGAAAACTCATGGCTGCAGCAGTGACTGCTAATGTCATGATGCTGGGGTCAAAAGCCCTCGAAATAGAACCTTGAAAATTTAAT
>CAJUIM010000174.1 GCA_910586275.1 uncultured Lachnospiraceae bacterium
GTGCCTAAGTGCCGGCGTTTTTCGAAGGTCCGAGTGAAAAACATTGTTCCTGATGCGGGCTGCGGCTTATGGGAATGACATTGTGCCTAAGTGCCGGCGTTTTCGAAGGTCCGAGTAAAATACATTGTTTCTGACGCGGGCTGCGGCTTATGGGAATGATATTGGCCAGCGGAATGGGAGTTATGGATAGTAGGTTTATTGTCCGTGGGAAGAGGAGATATGATTACCGATGGAACCGGATTCGGGAGGAGGGTATATGGGAGTGGTATATACACCGGAGCAGCAGCGTGTCATTGACCTGCACGGGAAAAATATATTGGTATCTGCGGCAGCCGGCTCGGGGAAAACGGCAGTGCTGACGGAACGCATTGTGAAGATGATAAGCGACGGGAAGAAGCCGGTGGACATTGACCGGCTTTTGGTGGTGACATTTACCAATGCGGCGGCGGCGGAGATGCGGGAACGGATCGGCGCGGCGATTACCGCAAGGCTGGAGAGGGAGCCGGACAATGAACATCTGCAGAAACAGGCTACTCTGATTCACAATGCCCAGATTACTACGATAGACAGTTTCTGCATGTTTGTCATCCGGAATAATTTCAACGATATCGGGCTGGATCCGGGATTCCGGGTAGCGGACGAAGGAGAGCTGCGGCTGCTGAAGCAGGATGTGATGCAGGAACTGCTGGAGGAAAAGTTTGCCCGGAAGGAAGAAGGATTTTTGCATTGTGTGGAGTATTTCAGCACCGGAAATCAGGATAAGGCAATCGAGGGGCATATATTGAAGCTGTATCAGTTTGCAGAAAGCAATCCGTGGCCGGGGGAATGGCTGGAAGAGCGGAAGCAGGATTACGGAGCGGCTTCTTTGGAAGAACTGGAAGCGGCCGGCTTTATGGAATTCGGCATGGAGCAGGTGCGCTTGGCAGCAGAGGACTGCCTGCGGAAAATACGGGAATGCATTGCAATCTGTGAACAGCCGGACGGCCCTTATATGTACGGAGAAGTGTTGGAACGGGAAGCGGAGCAGCTGGAAAAACTGACGCAAGTGTCACATTACAGGGACGGGCATGCCCTGTTCGGCGGCGTGGTATTTGGCAGGCTGCCTTCTAAAAAAGATGATTCGGTAGCTGCGGTAAAAAGGGAGTTAGTGCAGGAAATCCGTAAGGAAATTAAGGAAACGCTGAAAAAGATCTGTGCCAGATATTTTCCTGCCCCGCCGGAAACGGTGCTTGCTTATATGAACGGAAGCAAAGGGGCGGTATGCCGGCTGATAGACTTGACGGTTGCCTTTAAGGAAGCGCTGGACCGGAGGAAACGGGAAGAGAATATCATAGATTTTTCCGACATGGAGCATTTGGCTCTTTCCATATTGGTGCATCGGACCCGGCCGGAAGACGGCAGCGGGCAGAAGGCATATGAGCCTACCAGAACGGCATTGGATTACCGGGATTTTTTCCAAGAGATTCTCATTGACGAGTATCAGGACAGCAATCCGGTGCAGGAAATGCTGCTGGAGAGTATCTCGGGAGAGTCCGCAGGGCGTTTTAACCGGTTTATGGTAGGAGACGTGAAGCAGAGCATTTACAAATTCCGCCTTGCAAGGCCGGAAATTTTTATGGAGAAATACGAGGACTATGGCAGGAACGGGACAGGGCGGCCGGCAGGGGGAACGGAGGAGGGCTTTGCCCCGGAGGATGCTGCGGGAGAGGAAAAAGAACGCATTGATCTGCATAAGAATTTCCGGAGCAGGAAGGAAGTGCTGGACAGCGTGAACTTTCTGTTTGCCCGGATTATGGGGAGACAGCTGGGGGGTGTGGAATATAACGAAGAGGCCGCATTATATTACGGGGCTTCCTATCCGGCATGGGAGAGGGAAGAGGCGGAGGGATACCGCGCTGCTTTGGCCGGCGGGGCAGGGCAAGACGGTTCTCCAAGCAGTACCGAACTTTTGCTGATCCGGAAAGAGGAGAAGGAGGAAGAGCAGGAGGGAGAAGGGCAGGCTGCATTGACAAACCGCCAACGGGAGGCCTTGGCAGTGGCGAAGCGGATTAAGGAACTGACGGCACATTTTAAGGTGACGGATAAGGAGAGCGGCAGGCTGCGCCCCGTGAGCTATAAAGATATTGTGATTCTGCTCCGGACTACTGCGGGATGGGATGAGGATTTCAAAAGCGTACTGAAGGAAGAAGGCATTCCTGCCCATGTTACTTCCAAGACCGGGTATTTTGCGGCGAAAGAAATACAGACACTGCTGCAGCTTCTGCGTGTTCTGGATAATCCCAGACAGGATATTCCGCTGTTCGGCGTGATGAAATCCTGCTTCGGGGGATTTTCCGATGAAGAGATTGCGGCGGTAAAGGCAGGGGCGGGAAGGAAGAAGTGTCTCTATTTTGCGCTGAAAGAGTTTGCCGGAATAGGGAAGGAGGGAACCGAGGGAAAAGTTTCGATGGAAGCGGCAGGGGAAGTCTCTGCGGAAACGGAAGAGAATGCGGCTGTGGGAATTGACGGGAAGGCTCTGACAGGGAAAGCCGGGCGATTCTTGGATTTTCTGGATGCGTACCGGGAGAAAACGGTATATATGCCGATCCACGAACTATTGCAGGATATTATAGCCGGGACGGATTATCTGCCTTATGTGGCGGCATTGCCGGGCGGCGGGCAGCGGAAAGCGAATGTGCAGATTCTGCTGGAAAAGGCATCGGCATTCGAGCAGACCAGCTATTACGGGCTGTTTCATTTCGTCCGTTATATCGAGCAGCTGGAAAAGTATGACGTGGATTACGGAGAGGCAAACATATTGGACGAGAATGCAGATGTGGTACGGATTATGAGCATTCATAAGAGCAAGGGGCTGGAATTCCCGGTCTGCTTCGTCTGCGGGCTGGCGAAGAAATTCAATATGCAGGATTTGACCGGCAGGATGGTGGCGGATGTGGATATGGGAATCGGCGTGGACTATGTAGATGTGGAACAGCGGCTGCAGAGCAAGACCATACGGAAAAACATTGTGGCGGAAAAAATGAGGCTGGATAATCTGGGAGAAGAACTGCGTGTGCTGTATGTGGCACTGACGCGGGCCAAGGAGAAGCTGATTATGACCGGCACGGTGGAACGGCCGGAGAAAAAATTGGTTTCCCTGCTTCCGGCAGCCATGCGGAGTGGGCTGCGGCTGCCTTACGGGGAACTGGCAGGAGCCGGCTGTTATCTGGATTTTCTGCTGCCGGCACTGTGCAGGCATCGTGCGTTCCGGCCGTTATGGGAGGAATACGGTCTGGATGCTCCGACGGCCGGACAGGAAGTTCAAGGGGATGCGCCCTTTTTCATCCGTATGATAGGGGAAGAAGATTTGCTGGCGGCAGAAATTGCCGAACAGGCAGCAGCGGAAGGAAACAGGTTCCGGCTGGAAAGTTCGGATCCTGCGGAGGATACGGACAGCGAATTAATGACATATATGTCGGAACTTTTTGCCTATCAGTATGAACATGCCGGATTATCCGATTTATATACAAAGACAACCGTGTCGGAATTGAAAAAAGAAGGGCAGGAAGAGGAACAGGATTTCTCGTTCCGGCTGTATGAGGAAGAGACGGTCATTCCTTATATACCGAAGTTTATGCAGCAGGAAGAAAGCATCGGCGGAGCCGGACGGGGAAGCGCGTTCCATAAGGTGATGGAACTGTTTGATTTTTCCCATGCCGGCGGGAAAGGGGAAGTGGCTGCCCAGATGGAACGGATGGTGAAGGAAGGGATGCTGAGCGGGGAATATGCCAGGGCGGTATCGGTTTCCGCGGTGGAAGCCTTTTTGCGCACCTCTTTGGCAGGCCGGATGAAGGCGGCGGCGGAAAAAGGATGTTTATACCGAGAGCAGCCTTTCGTACTGGGGCTTCCTGCAAAAGAACTGAACGAGAAATTCCCGGAGGAGGAATTGGTGCTTATTCAGGGGATTATAGATGTCTATTTTGTGGAAGACGGGGAAATCGTGGTGGCGGATTATAAGACAGACAGAGCGGACAGCGGGCAGGAACTGGTTAAAAAGTACAGGAAACAGTTGGATTATTATGCCCATGCGTTGGAGGAACTGACGGGAAAACGGGTGAAGGAGAAAATCATATACTCGTTTGGGCTGAAGGAGGAGATTTCTCTGTGATGCGCTTTTTTAGCCGTGTGCAGAGACAAGGTTTTCTCTCCGGAAATTCCCGAAATCAGTTTCCGGATCCGGGCCTGCGCCGCCACCCGGGGCATATGGATTTCCCCTGCTGTCCGGCAAGGCATCCGGCA
>CAJUIM010000175.1 GCA_910586275.1 uncultured Lachnospiraceae bacterium
CTCCCGTGCGTCCGCCTCTCAACACAACATTCAGGCTGAACTGTTACCGGAAATCCATGTTCGGATGTCAGGAATGAGTTTTCAAATGACTTGCCTGACTTTCCATCTGCCGGAAAGCAATTTTCAGACATGCTTCCATGCCGCTAAAAATAGCCGTATTGGTTTCGTTTGGTGAGGAAGAACCAAGCGGTGATAAGCGCTGCCATCAGTTCGGCCAGCACAATGGCCAGCCATATGCCGTCCATGCCCAGCAAAAGCGGAAGAATGAAAACGGCGGCTACTTGGAATACAAGGCTGCGCAGGAAGGAGATGACGGCGGATACGGTTCCGTTGTTTAAAGCTGTGAAAAACGCCGATCCCCATATATTGATGCCCATCAGGAGGAAACACAGGGCATATAGGCGGAAGCCGTGGCTGGTCATGGCAAACAGTTCCGCATCATAGCCGGCAAAAAGATGGACTAAGGGTCTGTTCAGCAGTTCGGCCAGCAGGGTAAGGAGGATTCCGCCTCCGCCTGTCAGTATCCAGCCTTTGCGGAACAGGTTTTTCAGTTCGTCTTTGTTTCCTGCCCCATAGTGGTAGCTTACGATAGGGGAACTGCCGATGGAATAACCGAGGTATATGGCCATGAAAATGAAATTGACATACATGACGATGCCGTAAGCCGCCACGCCGTTTTCGCCGGAAATCCGCATCAGCTGGAAGTTATATAAGATGTTCACAACGGAAGCAGAAAGGCTGGAGACCATTTCCGAGGAGCCGTTGGCACAGGCTTTCAGCAATATATTTCCGCGGAATCTTGTTTTTGTCAGCTGTAAGAGGCTGTCATTTTTCTTCGAGAAATAGATGAGCGGGACAATGCCTCCTGCCGCCTGCCCGATGGCGGTAGCGGCGGCGGCGCCGGCGACTCCCCAGCGGAAAACGGCAATGAAGAGAAGATCCAGGACGATATTGGTGCATCCGGCCATAACGGATACTTTTAAGCTGAGATCCGGTTTTTCCGCGGTGATGAAAAAGCTGTTGAATACGTTTTGCAGGACAAAAGGCATGGTGGCAAGAAAAAGAATCCTTCCGTAAATAATGCACTGGTTCAGAAGTTCTCCGGTGGCTCCCAGAGCAGCGGATATCTGCGGGGCAAGGAGAAAGCCGGCAACGGACAGGAGAAGGCTGAAGCCGGCTGTCACATAGACCAGAAGGGAAAAATACTGGTTTGCCAAATCTTTTTTCCCCTGCCCCAGCATCATGGAAACAAGGGCGCTTCCGCCGGTGCCCACCATGAAGCCGACGGAGCCGAGGGCCATGGCGACGGGCATGATCAGGTTGACTGCGGCAAAGGGGGTTTTGCCTACGAAGTTGGACACAAAAAAGCCGTCAATAATACTGTATAGGGAAGTGAACAGCATCATCAATACCGGTGACAGTACGAAACGGAATAGGCGGCCGTAAGTAAAATGGTCGGATAGCTGGATTCTGGTTTCTTGTGCGTTCCGTATCTGCATGCTGTGTCCTTTCGGACTGTATTTTTTGTCTGAACTTTTCTGTCCCATATGTTTTCTGCCTCCTAAAATTATTACAGTAACCGTTCTTTGATGTTTCTGTCAAATAAGTCTTTGTATTTCTTGGTCAGCCGGAGAAGGGTCTGCGATTCTTCGGCTGTCATTTCGGAAAATATGCTGTTTTCCACGTCAATGACCGGGGTGATGTATTGTTCGGTGAACTGCCGCCCTTCCGCTGTCAGGTGCAGGTGCATATCCCGGCCTTTTCCGCGGGCTAATGTAAGGATGCCTTTGGATTCCATGTTCTTGATGGAAGAGTTAATGGTTTGTTTGCTGATATTGTACATTTCACAGATATCCTTCTGCAGGCATCCGTCTCCAAATGCCACAATGCAGTATAAAATGTGGAAAGCACTGTCGGACAGGCCGGCATGCAGCGCCAGCTTATGGTAGATGCTGTCCATTTCTTTTTGTAGGCAGTTAAATTCCTGAAGTTCCCTTCCCGGTTTGAATTGCATAGGCTGATACCCTCCCTGTAAGTCCGATTTCGTATTTGTAAATGTATTATAGTCCGATTTCGGAATTGTGTCAATGGTTGTTTTCGGTACGATAAACGGGCAGCAAATGGTAAAAATGACATTGCCGCTTTTGAGAAAGTGATGGCATCCACAACAGTCGAACAGATTGGCAATCCGGTTCCCGGTGCCAGAATGGACAAGCTAAAGCGTGTAATTCTCCGTGACTTAGAGCATGGGAAACAGATAAATATAATGGTATGATGCAAAAATGATGCAAAAATGATGGCATTTTGATGCAGTTTATCGGTAATATAAGAAAAGATCTGTTAATTTCTACGGAAAGCGGGGAGGCGTTTTATGAGGGGCGGGAAAGTCTGGAAAGTATTTGGGGATAGGCGAAGCAGGGCAGTCGGTCTGGCATGCGTTATTCTGGCGGCGTTTTTTATTTTATTGCAGCCATTGGCTGCTGTAGGGAAAGCGGGTGCGGAGCCGGAGCCGGATGCGCATGCCGAGGAAGTGTATTTTGAGGATCAGGCACAGCGTTACCCGTTGTTAAACGAATTGCCGGAAGATAGTTTCGGGGATTATATCGCTTTGTCCGTTCCCAGAGACAAAGCATATGTGGTGGCGATGGGGGATACTCTTTGGGGGATTTCAGGGAGTTTTTATGGGGCAGGAAGGTTCTGGAAAAGGATAGCGGAGGCCAATCCGGATTCGGTGGGAAAGGACGGGCTGATTTTTCCGGGGGCGGAACTGATGGTTCCGCAAGTCTGTTATGTGGAGAAACAGGATGCCAGCCGGGGTGGGTTCTCCGCGCCGGCATGTTCTTATGACACGCCTTCCGACTGGTTATTCGGCTATCCGAAATGGGAGGTCTGCCTACAGTCTGTTTATGACAGTGAGACTATGGACGGTAAAGTTTGCGCTCATATTACGGAAAACCGGACGTTTCCGGACGGAGTAGGGGAAAAATGGGAAGAGATGCAGGAGAATATTAAGGAAAGTGCAGGAAAGGCGGAAGGAATCCGGTTTTCCGAGCCGCGGTTTGAACGGTATTTCCGGGAGGACGGAAGGGAATTGATTTTTTATAGTTTTATCGGTGAGACAGAAGAAGAAAAAGTCCAGTATGCGGTAGCCTATGTGATAGGGAAGAAGTACTTGGCGGAGTTTATCGGGGACTGCCTCATCGAGGAACGGGGCGGGCAGCAAACTTCGGCTTATGCCATAGAGGAGATTACCCGTTACATGGCTGCTTCTTTTGTGGAAACGGAAGAAGAGAAAAACTGGAGAATGCTGAAATACCGCCCTTATTTGGGATATGAGGATTGGGCTTATGAGGATCTTCACAATCCTTTTGCAATGGCAGCCGAGTTATATGGGCAGGTAGAGGATCCGGTGTATGAGGGGGAAGATCAGGAAGTTACTTTTGTTTCGCAGGAGTGGGAAGACTTGCTCCGTAAAGTCACGGCTTACCATTTTGACATGACGGAGGAGGAATGGGAGGATTTTTCCGATAGGCCGCTGCGTATGAGTGACTTGGCATGGATTACGGATGTGGTAATGGCGGAAAGTCCTATCCCGGGCAGGGATGGGGTAGAGATTAACGGACTCTATCCGTCGGAAGCAGCCTGTGACGATTATAAACTGACAACATTAAAGGACATTGCCGTCCTTCCTAATCTGGAAAGCCTGAAGCTGGAGATAGGCAGCGTATCCGATTATGAGGCATTGGCGGAATGCCGGTCCCTGAAGGAAGTCAGTATTGTTTTATGGAGACCGCTGAAGGAGACGGACTGGCTGAAAGAACTGCCACAGCTGGAATATCTGGCTTTACGCAACAGTATGTTTCCCCATCTGATGGGGATGGGATATCAGAAGGAGGGTGCTACCACTTTTGACGGGGAAGAAACCGTTGAGGATGGGGATTATGTCAGTGAGGAACTGGGTAAGGTTCTTGCAGAATGCAGGAAACTGAAGTATTTGGAATTGGAAACAGAAGGGATGGAGGAGTTTGACTTTATTGGTCAATTGCCGGATTTGTATGCGTTCCGGCTCTTTGGACGGGACAGGGAAAGCGCGGAGGCGGAGGAAAGGCGTGCGTTCTTTAGCGAGGATGCTTTTCCCCAAGTGAAGTGCCTGACAGTGGATGACAAATGGCTGCGCAATCAGGAGTGACTGTGCAGCGGCGCAGGCGTAAACCCGAAAACTGATTTCCGGTAACAGTTCAGCCTGAATGTTGTGTTGAGAGGCGGACGCACGGGA
>CAJUIM010000176.1 GCA_910586275.1 uncultured Lachnospiraceae bacterium
CCTAAACGCATTTGTGGATAAAATCGTAGTCCATGAGCGTGAGAAAAAGGACGGGCAACGGACACGGCAAATCGACATCTACTATTCCTATGTCGGGATTGTGGACATCCCCACGGATGAGGAAATGTGGGAAATGGAACAGAAATATATGAAGCGTACCAAACGTCAAACCGCCTAAATATAGGCGTGGCAGGAGAAAACCTATGCTCCTGCCGATACATATCTATTTTTATCTCTATCTGGTTTAACCCATGAGATAATTATCAAAAAAGTTGACAATTCTCAATAGTATGGTATTATACTATTAGTGGTGAGTCCTACCGTAAAGTGGACTGCTAAAAGCGTTAGCAACTCTAATGGAGTTACTACACAAATGGCTATGTGGAAACGCATAGCCATTTTTAACGAGGAGATATATGCAGACGGATTTTAAATTATACAAGTTGCCACTTTCATCGCCAAAGCCGATGAAGAAAGAGGAGTATGGTCATGGCTGACGATTTGTCCTGCAGATTTGAATGGGGACAGATTTGCCAAATATACTGGGAATCCATAGTGAAACGGAGTCCGTTTATCGGAAAGGGAAACAGGGCGAAACTTGCAAATTGCAGGGATAGATTAAAAGTCAGGAGAAGGGAACATGAAACATTCAAGAACGGCTGCATTAGAAACTTTGAGGTCAAAATTGCGGGGGCTTATCGCAGCGGATGCAGAAAATACGGAGAAAGCGCTGCTGGCAGATGAACTGGAAGAACAGATCATCCTGAATGTCAGAGCCGGTTTTTTGTCCAATGATAAAATCGCAGAAGAATGCATGGAGTATATTTTGGAAGATTATCCTGAAGTGAAAGCCCATATTTCTGCGGGTGAGTTACAGGAGGTTGTTAAGGGATATCGCGGGGAATATGGGAATGCAGGCAAGCAGGAGAATTATTTGAAACTGGCTTCTGCATTCCAGAAGTTAAATGAACAGGGAATTGTAGCATTGCACTGTGCGGGATATGTTCAGACGGATGGTTTTGATGACTGTAATGAGATTGCTGCGGATATGGAGGAAAACGGGGAGAGGGTAATGGGGTGCTGTTTTTATACCCTGCAGGATTTGGAACATGTTTTGAATGAAGATACTGCAAAGCTTCGTATATCCTTTGGAAATTATTCCGAGAAACCAACGGCAGTGGAAATAGGAAAAATGATCGTGAAGGAATTAGAGGAGGCAGGCTTTGTCGCAGAATGGAAGCAGAGCGCCGATGAAAAAATAGCGATAAGGGATATGGTATGGGATAAGGTTTTTGAAACAAAGGGGAATGCACAGTCTCAGCAGTTTACGGAAGCGGGAATGGGTGATTTCATCATGGAACATGGCGTGCTGAAGAAATATACCGGTTCTGATGAAACGGTGGTAATTCCGGATGGCATTACAGAAATCGGCCCCTGGGCTTTCAAGGACTGCACATCCCTGATCAATATTACAATTCCTGACAGCGTAAACACAATTCAATATTCTGCCTTTTCCGGCTGTACCGGCTTATCCGGCATTGTCCTCCCGGACAGCATTACCGAAATTGATTACTGGACATTTTCAGGCTGTTCCAGTCTTGCCAGCGCGGTCCTTCCGAAAGGGCTGAAAAAAATCGGAGTGGGCTCATTCATGCAGTGCGCCAGTCTGGCGGATGTCACGATTCCGGAGACTGTGGAGACTATCTGCAGTGCGGCCTTTGCCGGTTGCAGAAAGCTGACCGGTATCACAATCCCGGACAGCGTGAAGTCTTTAGATGGTACTATCTTCAACGGCTGTACCGCATTGGCCAGCCTTACCCTTTCGGTATCCCAATACCGCATATCTGATGCCTTGGTACTGTCCATTGACGGCAAAACATTGCTGTTTTGTATTCCGGGCCTTGCCACAGGAGACATTGCCATCCCGGAGGGGACAGCTGTCATTGCTGACTATGCGTTTGTGGGCTGCGGGAATGTGACCGGCTTCCACATTCCGGACAGTGTAAAAACCATTGGGAACTCTGCGTTTTGTGGTTGCAGCGGCTTGACCGGACTTACCCTTCCAGGTAAGGTACGTAAAATTGATGAAGCGGCATTTCAGAACTGTACTGGTCTGACCCATATTATCATTCCCGACGGGGTACGCAAAATCCATAAACTGACTTTCTGCGGCTGTACCAATCTGAAAAGTGTCACCATTCCGGAGGGGGTGCGTAAAATCGATAAAACAGCTTTTGAAGATTGTGACCGTACCAGGTTAACCATCTGCGCCGCTGTGGGTTCCTATGCAGAAGAGTTTGCAATGGAAAACAAATTTTCTTTTTCAGCCATATGAAGCGCGAAAGTAGGAACTGCCTGAAAAGAGGAAAGAACAGAGGAATGAACATATGAAAGCATTGGCAAAAATAGAATCCTTTCTTTTTCCGGCAATCGGAATCATCTGCATTTTGTGGGCAGGACATATCACGTATATTTTGCCGTATCTGCTTGGCGGCGGGATGGCTGTCGTCGGCGTGTGGATGGCGGCTGTCTATGCCCGGGACAGAAAGTTCCTCAATCAGAATTCCGAAGAACTGGTGTACGGCATCGTGCTGCTCATCATGGGACTTGCGTTTATCATCAAGGGCGCGGATGCCTTGGGACCCATGGGGACGACTTGGGCGATAATCGGTATCCGCAAGGCAGCGAAGTCATTGAACCAGGCAGTTCAGCAGATTTACCGGAAAGAACATTTTGCGGTGCCTGGGATTGCATTTTTGGTCCGTATTGCCCTTGCGCTGATTCTTTTGTTTGACCCATACGAGAAATTTTCAAGCCACATCGTGATTCTGGGACTGGAGATTATTGTGAGCAGTGTTCGACTGAACGGAATATTTCAGACGAAATCGAGCTCTATAGCAGATGAATAATGTGCGGCAGGGCCGCGTCTTCTGCGGCGGAAGGAACTGGCCTTGTGATGGGGGTGTGGCTGACTGGGCTTGTGTCAGCTGCGGGATTGACGATAAAGCCGGTATACCGAGGATTCGTTGTCCGTATGTTTCCCCGGGGAAGGGGGGATTTGCGCCCGGGGCATGCAGTTGCGCAAAATATGGCAAGAGAGTCAGCAAGAATTGGGAAGATTTCCGGCAGTCCCTGTGATAAAATTGTCCGGTAAATGGTATCCGGCGGGCACATTCTCCGGCAGGTATATCCTTTGGCAGGGAAAGCCTCCAGTAAATTTGCCGGACAGCCTGATGCAATGATTTCGCCGCTTAGCGGATACCGATTACGGAGAGCAGAGCAAGGAATTGTCTGCAAATAACTGATACGAGTTCATGACAGCTTTTGTTGGATTTCCGGGCTTTATCCTGAGCAAGTCGTATCAGCTATTTTCCGACAGCTCCAGGGGAAAAACGCCCAAGTGTGCCGCCGTCCGGCAGAGAAAACACGGACTGCGCGAAAGAGGAGGTTACAATGCTTTATATAGGAATTGATTTGGGAACATCGTCTGTCAAATTGCTTTTGATGGACAGCAGCGGAAAAATCGTCAATATTGTGACGGAAGAATATCCGGTATCCTATCCCCATCCCGGCTGGTCGGAGCAGAGGCCGGAGGACTGGTATGAGAAGACAGTGGCCGGCGTCCGGAAGCTGATCCGGGAGGCGGACAGGGAGCAGATAGCCGGCATCAGCTTCGGCGGCCAGATGCACGGCCTGGTGATCCTGGACAGGGACGACCAGGTAATCCGCCCGGCGATTCTCTGGAATGACGGCAGAACCGGCGAGGAGACGGCATATCTGAATACCACGATCGGGAAAGAGAAGCTTTCGGAATATACGGCCAACATCGCCTTTGCGGGCTTCACCGCGCCGAAGCTTCTCTGGGTCAGGAAGCATGAGCCGGAGAACTTTGCCAGGATTGCGAAAATCATGCTGCCCAAGGACTACCTGGCCTACAGGCTCACAGGTGTATTCTGCACGGACATGTCCGACGCTTCGGGGATGCTTTTGTTTGACGTAAAGAACCGCAGATGGTCCCGGGAGATGTGCGAGATCTGCGGCATCGCCCCGTCCC
>CAJUIM010000177.1 GCA_910586275.1 uncultured Lachnospiraceae bacterium
CGCAGCGGTACTAAGGCACTAAAATACAGTGCCTTAGTGCCGGCGTTTTTCGAAGATCCGAGTGAAAAACATCGTTCCTGATGCGGGCTGCGGCTTAAGTTAATGACATGACATTGATCTCCCGGTGGGGCATTACTCCGTATAAAATAGAATCATATATGGTAAAAGATATTTCTGACGGATTTTCTATGGAGGAATCGCAAAGAAACGAAACGTCGTAGTTCAGATGTCAGGAATCAATGTTCCGACACGTTCTAAGGCATGCCGGCTGCTACAGATTCCGGAGCAGGACAGCCGCCAGCCCGTCATGGTTGTTATCGGCTGCGGTTATGATATCGGCAGCCGCTTTCACTTTTTCCGTGGCATTCCACATGGCAATGCCGATTCCGGCGGCCTGAATCATAGAAATGTCGTTTGCTTCATCTCCAGCGGCCAAAGCATTGCATATCGGGATATGGAGGAAACCGCAAAGAGTCTTTACGGCAGAACCTTTGCCTGAGGCTGCAGGAAAGATCTCCAGATAGCGGTCATTGGAATAAAGCAGGTTCAGTGAGCCATCGGTAAGGGGCAAGAGTGCCTTGCGGAAGTTCTCCAGCTTATCTTTGTCATGGAGTTCTATGGCAATGCATTTGCAGGGGCCTTTGTCCAACGCGCTGATGATGTCTTCGCAGATAATGACGGGGGTGCGGATGACCCGGCAGTAATAGTGAAGCTGCTCATCATCCGCAGGGCTTATGATATGTGTGTCCGTATAAGTATGGCAATGTATGCCATGTTCCTTTGCAATCCTTGACACAAGAGCGGTCTGCTCCAGAGTGAGGGCGATACGGGAAATAATGCAGTCATTGTCGCAATCGTAAATTTCACCGCCGTTGGATCCGATCAGAAACATGCCGGGAAAATCCAGTCCCAGCGTACGGCGTACTTCCATGGCACTGTCCAAGGCACGGCCGGTGCAGATGGCAAAATGATGGCCGGAGGATACCCATGTCTCCAGAGCGGATCTTGTATCCGGCGTAATTTTCTTTTCCTGATTCAGCAGAGTGCCGTCCAAATCGGTAAAAAATATTTTTTTCTGATGATTGTATTCCTTCATAATTATCTCCCTGCCTTTTTCTTAAGTCCGGTCAGAATATCTTCCGGGATAAACAGCTTGCCATAGCCTGTGGCCAACTCCAGCTTCGGTTTGTTGGCGCCATGGAAATCCGAACCGCCGCTGATGCATAGGTCATATTTGGCCGCCAATGTGCGCATCTGCCGTTCCTCGGCAGCGCTGTAGGTGCTGTAGACTGCCTCCAGCCCAAGCAGCCCGGCTTCTTTTAACTGACTTACCAGATTGTCTAGCCTTGCATCGCTCATATGATATAGGACGGGATGGGCAAGGATGGGGATGCCTTTGGCGCGTAAAATCAGATCCACTGCCTGCAGGGGAGTGACTTTTTCCCTGGGCACAAAATATTTCGTATGATCTCCCAGATAACGGTCAAAAGCTTCGGGCATGCTTCGGACATAGCCATGCTCCAGAAGATAACGGGAATAATGCCCACGGGTGATGACGGAGCCGGGGAATGCGGCCAATAATTTTTCATAAGAAATATCGATGCCGGCCTCGCTGAGATTGGCGCACATTTTTCGGTTCCGGTTAATGCGGGAATCTACGAAAGCCTGTATTTGCTTCTTAAAAAAGGGTGCTTCATAATCAATATACAGACCGACGATATGGATATCCTTGCTCTCATATTCGGTAGAGAACTCAATGCCGGGAATCACTTCCAGAGGAAGGGGAGATCTGCCGGAAGAAAGAGGAGGAAGAGTGCCGTCTGCAGCTTTCCGGTTATATTCCGCAGCGGCAGTAAGGGCTTCGGCGATGCCGTCCGTAGTGTCATGGTCGGTGAGGGCAAAGGCGGAAAGTCCTTTTTCCGCTGCCAGCTGCACTAGCTGGGTGGGAGACAGGCTCCCGTCCGATTTATTGGAGTGTACATGTAAGTCTACGATATTCATAAATGTATTTTCTCCTTGGGGTATTTCAGGTTTAATGCCCCGCCGTTTGCAGCAGGATGGCCGGCATGGGCAAAACATATATGTTTTGCCCATGCCGGCAGGTCAGTTGTCGTCCTCTTCGTTTTTATTTGTATAGACCGTGCGTTTTCTCGCCATTTCGTCATTTGCCAGATATTCGTCATAGGTGGTTATCTTATCGATCAGCTGGCCGTTGGGAAGGATTTCCATAATACGGTTGGCCGTAGTCTGCACAAACTGGTGATCATGGCAGGAAAAAAATTCCACGCCGGGGAATTTAATCAGCCCGTTGTTCAGTGCGGTAATGGATTCCATGTCCAGATGGTTGGTAGGCTCGTCAAGAATTAGGCAGTTGGCTCCGCTGATCATCATTTTGGAGAGCAGGCATCTTACCTTTTCGCCTCCGGAAAGCACCCTTACTTTCTTAACGCCGTCTTCGCCGGCAAAGAGCATACGTCCCAGAAAGCCCCGCACATAAGTTACGTCCTTGACCGGGGAATAGCCGGTCAGCCATTCCACTATTGTGTAGTCATTGTCAAATTCCTTTGTGCTGTCCTTCGGGAAATAAGCCTGTGAGGTAGTTACTCCCCACTTGTAATTTCCTTCGTCCGGCTCCATTTCTCCCATCAGAATTTGGAAAAGCGTGGTTTTGGCAAGTTCGTTTCCGCCTACGAATGCAATTTTATCATTGTGTCCTGTAATAAAAGAAATATTATCCAATACCTTTACGCCGTCAATGGTCTTGGAAATGCCTTCCACGGTAAGTACTTCGTTGCCGATTTCACGGTCGGGGCGGAAGTCCACATAAGGATATTTCCTGCTGGAAGGCTTGATTTCATCCAGTTCGATTTTTTCCAGTGCACGTTTCCTGCTGGTAGCCTGTTTGGATTTGGAGGCATTGGCGGAGAAACGGGAAATGAATTCCTGAAGTTCCTTGATTTTTTCTTCTTTTTTCTTATTGGCTTCCTTCATCTGCTTAATCAGAAGCTGGCTGGACTCATACCAGAAATCATAGTTTCCTGCATACAGCTGTATTTTCCCATAGTCGATATCTGCCGTGTAGGTACATACCTTATTCAGGAAATAACGGTCGTGAGACACTACGATTACCGTATTTTCAAAGTCAATGAGAAAATCCTCCAGCCAAGCGATGGCATCCAGATCCAAGTGGTTAGTAGGCTCGTCCAGCAGCAGGATATCCGGATTGCCGAAGAGAGCCTTGGCAAGCAGAACTTTGACTTTTTCGCTGCCGTTCAAAGTATTCATTATAGAATAATGGAGATCAGTGTCAATGCCCAGCCCGTTTAGCAGCATGGCGGCATTGGATTCGGCCTCCCAGCCGTCCATCTCGGCAAATTCCCCCTCCAATTCACTGGCACGGATGCCGTCTTCATCCGTGAAGTCTTCTTTTGCGTAAATGGCATCCTTTTCCTTCATAATTTCATATAGCCGTTTGTTTCCCATAATGACCACATCCATAACAGAATATTCGTCATATTTGAAATGATCCTGCTCCAATACGGAGAGGCGTTGGCCGGGAGTGATGGAAATGTCCCCTTTGGTAGTTTCCAGCTGTCCGGACAGAATCTTTAAGAAGGTAGACTTGCCGGCGCCATTGGCGCCAATCAGCCCATAGCAGTTCCCTTCGGTAAATTTGATATTTACGTCTTCAAATAACGCTTTTTTTCCGATGCGTAATGTCACATTGTTAGCACTAATCATATTAAAACCCTCTGTTTTCTAATATTCCACGGTTTTTAGCCACTCATTCTATTATACATAAAACCTTTTTTTTTTCAAGCGGAATAGATAAGGTAACTTGGAAATAGAGTAACAGTTCAGCCTGAATGTTGTGTTGAGAGGCGGACGCACGGGAGGGTTTTTTTGCGGGACGGCGGCAGCGGGAGTGCCTGTCCCGGTTTTCCGTGCACTTTTTCCGGCTGGGAGTTTCTAAGCAG
>CAJUIM010000178.1 GCA_910586275.1 uncultured Lachnospiraceae bacterium
CCGTGGCTTGTGACACACTTTCTCATTCTGCTTAGAAACCTCCGGCCGAAAAAAGCGCACGGAAAACCGGGACAGGCAGTTCCGCTGCTGCCGGCCATTAAAAAAACTCGCGCACGGGCGTCCGCCTCCCAACATTACATTCAGGCTGAACTGTTACGAAATACATGCTTATTCTTTTATGCATTTCACTATATCCTCAATCCTGCAATCCAGTATTTCGCACAACTGTCACCTTCCTTTTTTGGTGTTATCTTATCCAACTGTGCCTTTCTATGCCTGCTAAATGGGAAATGCGCCGTAAAAAAGTCAATGATTCTTAATGATTAACGGCAGCTGAACGATATATAAATGGACAATACTGCACAGGGTCCGTAAAGCGGTTCCTGTATATATCGAAAGGAAAGAAGCGGCATGGATACAGAAAGAGATTACTCAAAAAAATTGATGGATAACATAGATCAGATTCATACTACTCCAATGGGAATGGAAAGGATTAAGAGAAATTTGAAATTGGGTGATACGGATGTGGTGGAATATTGCAAAAATAAAATGAGGGATAAAAACTGCATAATTTACCGGCAAGGAAAAAACTGGTATTGTGAAGTCGACCATATAAAGATAACGGTTAACGCCTATAGCTATACCATTATAACTGCGCATATACTGAAATAGTTTTTTTGGACGCACTTCTCGGAAGTCTGCAGTAAAATGGATGAATTTCATATTATTTTACATTTCTGAAACATTTTTAAGTTATACTTTTTATTATTTGAAAAGGAAGTGCAGAAATTGGCTGAAATATTAATTGTAGAAGACGAATTATCCATCAATGAATTGATACGCAGAAATTTAAGCCTTACCGGGCATCATTGTACGCAGGCTTTCGACGGATTATCTGCGGTGACGCTGCTGGAAAATAAAAATTTTGATTTGGTTGTGCTGGATATTATGCTGCCCGGACTGGACGGTTATCAGGTGTTTGAAAGAACTTTTGGAACGCCTACAATTTTTCTGACAGCGAAAAGTGAACTGACCGACAAGCTGAAGGGGCTGGCCATGGGGGCGGACGATTATCTGACAAAACCTTTTCAGATGCTGGAATTGGCAGCAAGGGTGGAAGCGGTATTGCGGCGGACAAAAAAAGCGGAGTCGGAATTTATGATGGGTAACTTAAAATGCGATTTTGACAGGCATCAGGTTTTTCTGAATGGAACGGCTGTCGAATGTACGCCCAAAGAGTATGAACTGCTGGAAGTTCTGATCAGAAACCGGAACATTGCTCTTTCCAGAGAAAAACTGTTAGACATGGTTTGGGGATATGATTTTGCCGGCGGTACCCGTACTGTGGATGTCCATATACAGAGACTGCGCCATAAACTGCATTTGGAAAATCAGATTAGGACAGTATATAAGCTGGGATACCGGTTGGAGGTTCATGAATGAAAAAAAAGATTTTCTTCGTTGCGCTTGCTCTTTTTATTGTGTTTCTCAACTCCATGATTCTGATTGTTTCAAATATTATGCTGAAAGACAAACTTTCGGCTGTCCGGGATAAATGTCTGGCAGAGCATTATGTCATTGCATCGTCTTTAATCGGAGATATCCAGGCATTGGAGCAGAGAGGAAATGATGTGGAAGAAAATATAGACAACATAATGCGTTTGCATTCGCGGTATATGCAGGGAAAAGGGAACGGGCTTGCAGTGGCTTTTTCCGGGGAATGGATTTACGAAAGTCCTATATTTGCATCGGAAGGGAATATGGCTGATCCGCCGGATATAGGGTACAGTGAGGGAAGGCTTGTCTACATGGAAAATGGGAATTGTCCTGTCCTCTGCGTTTACGGCAGCTTACCCGCTCCGTGGCAGGATTACGGACTTATGTATACGGGGAATCTGAGCGATATCATCCGGTCATGGCGCTATACGAAAAACATTCTTTTTCTTATAGGCACTGCCGTAATACTTATCATGTCGTTTTTTCTGTTTCAGTTCCTGAATATCATTTTTCGTCCGTTAAGGCAGATTTCCAGCACATCTGCAAAAATTGCAAACGGAAATTACGGCAGTAGGATTCCGGTCCGCGGAAAGGATGAAATTTCCAGCGTGGCGCACAATTTCAACCTAATGGCAGAACAGATAGAAAATCAGATTAAGCAGCTTGAGGATGCCGCGGAGCAAAAACAGCAGTTTATTGATAATTTTTCCCATGAACTGCGGATTCCGATGACAGCGATTTACGGATATGCAGAATATATCCAAAAGGCGCTTATGTCAGAAGAGGAACGCTATGAATGTACACAGTTTATCATGTCGGAGTGCAGCAGGCTCCAGAATATGGCCTATCAGCTTCTTAATATGGCATTGCTTCGCAGAGAGGAAATGAAAGACAGTGCCTGTTCTGTGAAGGAACTTTTTAGGGAATCGGAAAAGGCTATGCACATCCGGGCATCGGAAAAGAGAATAAGGCTTTCCTATATTTTGTCCAAGGACTGCATTGTCAGAGGAAATATGGAACAGCTTCTCATCTTGATAAATAACCTGATTGATAATGCAATAAAGGCGAGCCGGCAGGAAGGGGAAATTCGCATTTCTGCTTATTTGGAGGAAGCCAATATTGTAGTGGAAGTGGAGGATCATGGCATTGGCATGGAGACGGAGCAGATTACGCATATAAAAGAGGCTTTTTACCGTGTTGACAAAGCACGCAGCCGCGCAGCCGGCGGGGCGGGGCTTGGGCTTGCCATCTGCGAGAGAATCATACAGATTCATCATGCGGATATGTCGTTTATGTCTGAACCGGGGATGGGAACGAGAGTGAAACTGTCTTTTCCCGTATAGCCGGATTTTAAGGAAAACCTGAAAACGAAATATTTTACAAGTTGGCAACAAGACGGAAATTTTTTTGATACGCGGAGGCTTTATAGTATATCTGTCAAAACAAATCAGCAAAGAGTCAGGTATATGCGGAAAGGAGTTTCACTTATGAGACAGAAAAACATTTTAAAATTGACGGCGGCAACGTTTGCCATTATCGGTGCAGGTACTATACTTTTTAATTCGGCGGCAGAAATGGCTTTGGCGGCGAGCAGCAGAAAAGCGGAGACGGTTCCGACCAGTTATCAGGTTTCGGAAAGTCCGGAAAGGGCATTGCCAAAGACTGAAACAAAAGAAGAGGAAGGAGGAAAAGTGAATTATTCCGTAAGCATGGACAGTCTGAATATCGGAACGCCTACGGATACGGATCTGACAATGGAAGAGGCGGCGGAAGCCGGAAATCAATATCTGAAGAATATTTACGGGCTGGATGTAGAGGGCGCTTATATATACATGAGGTATAATCCGGGAACCGAAACCTTTCCACGGGCATTTTGGTCAGGAGATGTTTTGTTTCAGAAAGAGCGGAATCCGGAGAGTACAAGATGGACATATATGATAGACGCTGTGACAGGAGAACTTTTTAATATTTGCTATGGCACACGGTTAGATGTAAGCGTCCCGCTGGGCTATGATGCTGCGCTGGAAAAGGATTTTCACCTATATGCGGAACTTGCCCGGAAGAAAACGGAGGAATGTAAACTGATGAATAGCCCCGTAGACAGGGTAGAGTACAATTGTCAGGGATATGACGGAAACAATCCGACGATTGCGGTGGATGTCATTGGTAAGGACGGAGAAATTATCAATATGTCTTTTTCGCGGTATAATCAGATGTTTTTAGGGCTTATTACGGACAGTTCGCGAAAAGTATCGGAATCCGCACTGTACAATGCAATGGGGGAGGTAAAGTATGCGGGGACAGAAAATATTGAGGAAAAAACGGTGACGAGGATGACAGATACGGTAGAGTAGCCGACTGCTTCTTTGCTTGGAGTCCACTGCGGCCGCACGGGAGGGATTTTTTTGCGGGACGGCGGCAGCAGGAGTGCCTGTCCCGGTTTTCCGTGCACTTTTTCCGGCTGGGAGTTTCTAAGCAG
>CAJUIM010000179.1 GCA_910586275.1 uncultured Lachnospiraceae bacterium
GCGGTTTCCCATGTAATGTATGGAATGTGGGGGATGTATCTGCGAAGCAGCTTATATGAAACAGGCGGCTTTCCGGTCGGAGTGATAATTGTAACGGAAGCTGTTATGCTGGTAGCCGGTTTTGTTATCGGGCGGGAATATTTGAAAAAAGAAACAGATTATATTTGAAGAAGGGAAGGTTTGCGAATATGGCAGAAGCAATCCGTGTGGAGAATGTAACAAAAAGGTTTGGCGAAGTTGTTGCACTCGACCGTATTAACATTAGTTTTGAAAAAGGAAAAATATATGGGATTATAGGAAGGAATGGTTCTGGTAAGACTGTTCTGTTCAAAACGATGATTGGATATTTAAAACCGACAGGCGGAAGGGTTGTAGTGGGGGAAAAGGAGATCGGAAAAGATATTGATTTTGCAGACAATATGGGAATTATTATTGAAAATCCCGGATTTTTAAGCAGATACACAGGATACAAAAATCTGGAATATTTGGCATCTATCCGTAAATTGATAGGCAGGGAGCAGATCAGGGAGAGCATGGAACGGGTAGGCTTAGATCCCGACAGCCGCAAAAAAGTTGGAAAATATTCCCTTGGTATGAGGCAGAGGCTCGGTATTGCCCAGGCAATTATGGAAAACCCGGATATTTTGATTTTGGATGAACCAATGAACGGACTGGACAATCAGGGGGTAAACGATGTGCGGGATATTCTTTTGGGATTAAAGAAAGAAGGGAAAACCGTCATACTTGCCAGCCATAATAAAGAGGATATAGAGATTTTGTGCAGTGCGGTATATGAGATGGAGCATGGAAGAATAGTGTGTTGACACGTTTCTTTTCGGCCAAATGACACGGAAAGGGAGCCTCACCGCAGGAGTGAAGATTGTTTTTCCTAATTGGATGTAGTATAATTTTCTCGGTATAAACAGATTGGCAAATCCGGATTTAAGGAGGAAATATAAAATGGCAGATCGGGAGATTTTGGAGGAGATGATTGCAAGGATTGAGGCATCTATTGATGAATATGATGAGGCAGATATATCTGTAATATATGGCAGCATAGATGCTATTACGAACGCAGGGTATAAATCGGAAGCCATTGAGCCATTGCTGCAATTATTTGAGCGTCATCCCATAGCTTATTTTGGGGATCCCGGTGCCATTGTGCATTATATCGAACAATTCGGTGGGGAATATGAAGATTTTCTTGCGGAATCGGTAAAAAGGATTCCGACCAGCACAACAGTTTGGATGTTAAACAGATGTATCAATGCTGGGGAGCGTACGGAGGAATTTATAGGCATATTGAAAGAAATTGCAGGCAGGGCAGATGTTGCCAAGGACATTAAAGAAAGGGCGCAGGAATTTGCGGACAGAACGTTTTAAGTTTTATGTAGGCTCGAAAACTGATCTAAGAAAAAGTGAATGGTTGCTTAAGGGGCGGATGAGGGATTTTGGACTCCGCCCCTTGCTTTGTATGATACAGACCCGTTTCGTGCTGTCAATAAAAGCCGGCAGGATTTTTTCTGTTACAGATTCCTGCCGGCTGCTGTGACAGAATGGAAAATCCGGAAAAGAAGCCGGACGGGAAATTTCTCGAAGATGACCTTACAGTGTATGAGGGAATGGAGATCGTAAAATGATGGATTGTTTGGATTTTTTTAGCATATATGTCATGACAAGCCTTGAAATACTCATGGAGTTTTGGTTCTTCATAGGATTTTTACAGAAGAAAGTAAAATCCATATACAGCATATGGTTTGCGGCCTTTGGGATGACCGTTCTGGCGGTCTTTCGCTTGCAGGGAATTTGGGCATTTCTTGTATTTGCCATACTCCTTGTGGCAGCGAGTAAACTGCTTTGCAGAGCAGATTTCGTTATAACAGTCTTATATGCTGTTGTGACAGTTGAAATTATGAATTTATGCTTTGGATTATTTAATTCATTATCTTATATTCTGTTTCCCCTAGTTTTTGATAAAAGTCCTAGGTTTTTCGGTTTTATTTTCATGTGGGCAGGCAATGTCCTTGCTCTCGCGCTGGCGGTTCTGTGTTACCGCGGGGTACAGAAATGCTGCGGGTGTGATGAAACAGCCCAGAGAAAATATGTGTTTTTGATCTTGATGCCGGTGCTGCTGATTTTTTTGGCAAGTGAATATATCAATCAAACATTCTATGGGAATACCTTGACGATAGAAAAAGGGAGAATACTATCCGGTGTAAATCCTTATCAGATATTATTGATGCAGATATTGGGAGTAGTCAGTCTGTTTTGTGTCCTGTTTTCCTATAAAAAACTGGCAGAAAGCTTTAAACGGGATAAAGAGACAGAGCTGTTAGGGCAGCAGGCTTATTTTTTGGGACAGTATGTGGAAGAGGCAAAATTGCGCTATGAAAAAACAAAATCTTTTCGGCATGATATCAAAAATCATATAATGGTTGTGAAGGAACTGCTGCGGAATCAAAAGACCGAAGAAGCATTACAGTATGTAGGGGGGATGGAGAAGCTGACAGGAGATTTATCATTTCCGGTCAGCACCAACCATCCGGTGCTTGATATTCTGCTTGGGAATAAATTGGGGATTGCGGAAGAAAACCAGATAGAGGTACGGTGTTCTTTGGCGGTTCCATATCCTTGTGGCATTAGTGACATAGATTTCTGCATTATTTTAGGAAATGCACTGGATAATGCTGTTTTGGCCTGTAGCCGGACCGACAGCGGAAAACATAAATATATCTGCATAACAGGTAAGGTGCAGGGGGATTTTCTGCTTATGGAAATCGAAAACAGTTATTCCGGCAAGAGAATGATCCGCAGCGGAACGGGGCTTACAAATATCAGGACGGCTGTGGAAAAATATCATGGGGTCATGGAGATACGGACAGAGGGAGAGAAATTTGTGCTAAGCATCCTTGTAATCATTCCACAGCAATGAGGAAACATTTCGCGGCAAGAGGGTTAAATGCCGCCAAGTCAATGACGAATCACAGATAGAGGCAGGAAGATAAAAATGCTGCGGAAGAAAAGGAGGGCAAAATTGTGTCAATGGAAGTAAGCAGTAATTATAAGGATTATAATAATGATTATTTGGAAAGGATGCAGGAGGAGAAGGCAAAGGGAGCCGGAAAAGAGCAGAATGGGGGAAACAAAAGTGAGGGCATTCCGTTTCCCAAGGATGAGTATATCAGCAGTGAGCAGTCCGGCAGCAGAACCAATGGGCTATATCACATGAGGAAAGACGAAAACGGAAATCCGAAAGTACTGTATGATGATCCGAAAAAAGCCGGCGGCGCAGATCGAAAGGGGCAGCCAAAAGCCGGAGCAGACGGCCCTAAAGAGGATGCTGAGAAATGCATAACGAATACCGATAAGGCTGACAGGGAAATTAAAAAACTGAAAGAGCAGAAAGGGCAGTTGGAACGGCAGATAAAAGCAGTTTCCGGAGACGAAGAGAAGGTAAAGGAGTTGGAGCAGAAGTTATCTCAGATAGAGAGCGAACTGAGCCAAAAGGATAATGATACATACAGGCGGCAAAATGCAGTGATTTCTTAAGACGATTTTTGGGGATGCCATGTGGAAGGCAATGGATGAATAAAAGATAAATTGCGGACAGGCATAGGGTCTGTCCCTCCTTTCGGGGTAGTTATGGGGCGGCGGTCAGATACGCATCTGTAGCCTGTTTAAGTCGTCGGCTCTGATATCCACCAAATACCATTCCTGTGCCATAATAAAATCCTCTTTTTGTGGCAATGTCATTAACTTAAGCCGCAGCCCCCATCAGGAACGATGTTTTTCATTCGGACCTTCGAAAAACGCCGGCACTTAGGCACTGTATTTTAGTGCCTTAGTA
>CAJUIM010000180.1 GCA_910586275.1 uncultured Lachnospiraceae bacterium
CGAGTGAAAAACATCGTTCCTGATGGGGGCTGCGGCTTAAGTTAATGACATTGCAGTGACTGCAGATATCTCTTCTTATATTTCAACCGCACATATTTCATGACTTTCCTATAATAGATCGGATTTCCCGCGCCCCCAAGAACACCGGCCACCGGAATTCCCTGAATAAACTTCAGCACAAGCATATCCATGGCAAGCATACGGGCCGTCCTTTCCGTCTGCTCTTCCGTCTCCTGCTTCTGCACTTTGCCCATGGCCCCGCCGGACAGCCATGCGTCCACCGCTTTATTTTTCGTCTCCCATTCTTCCCCTTTTGCCAGAGCAGCCTCCATCATTTTCAGAATCAGCATCCTCTCTTCTTCCGTATCATAAGCATAGCCATACTGCAGGGCCGTCTCATAAATCCCTTTCAGCAGCAGACCTATAAATAAAATAATATCCGGCAGACCGATTCCTAACATGCCAAGCCCGATGCCCTCCGCCGTGGTCACCGCCATATTCCTCAAGCCGGCGCCATGCGCCCCACTGTCCACATTGCGGAGTTCTTTTCTCCTTCCCCTGACCTGTACGGCAAAGTCCCTCACTTGGTAATCCTCTTGAATCGCATCTCTGCTGTAACTCCTTTCAATTATGGCCGTCCCTTTCTCAAACACGATGGAAAACGCCTTGCAGAAAGCCTTTTCCAATTTCTCCTTAACTTTCTGCGGTATTTTTTCCTCCAGCTTCCCCCATGGACGGACCGTTTCACGCCCGGCCGCTCTCCTTAACTTATCTTCCTGCTTTTCCACGGATGCCAGTTCCTTCCGGACAGCAGCCTGTTTCCGCTTTTCCTTATCCTTCCCCATACTCTCCTCCCTTCCTGTGCATACCTACCTTGCCTCTTTTCAGCATTTCCTTCCGATATTTATCGGGCGTGATGCCGAACCGCACCGCAAAGGCTTTGGCAAAACTGCGTCCGTCCGGAAAACCGCAGCTTTCCGCAATTTTGTTGATGGACTGCCCTGTGTTCAGTAATTCTTTATATGCATATTCCACCCGCACATTCATCACATATGTCTTATAGTTCACATTGGCATACTTTTTAAATATGCGGGAAAGATAAGTGGGCGAAAAACCGAAGATTCCCGCCACCCGCTCCAAAGTCATATCCTCTTTATAATGCTCCTGTATATAAGACGTTATCTGATACAGCTTTTTCATCCGGCGGTTTCTCTTCAACCGCTCCTCATCCACATCCCTTTCTCTATACTGTGTCACCAGGCAATGCAGCATCCGATAATAATCACTGAGCACCTCCAGTTCATAGCCATACCTTTTTTCCGCATATGAAGTATACATCTGCCGGATCAGCCGCACAAACTGAGCATCCTGCTCCTTATACCCTTCCGAAGTATGCCGGAAAAGCATATATTCCTCTTCACGGAACCTGCCGAATTCTTCCGGTGGGATCTGCACGACTATGGTAAAGTTCTCTTCCGGCACATCTATAGAATGAATCTCATTGGAATTGACGATAATGAACCGCCCCTTGGACAAACCATAATAAGAAGAATTGATATAAAAATCAATTTCCCCTTCAAACACCGCAAAAATTTCCACCGTATCGTGCCAATGCTTCGTCACACGGTAATTGCCGTTTTTCCCTTCAAACACAAACATTTTAAAAGGAAAACCGTCATTCGGAATCACCAATTCCCGCTTAAAATCCATATTATCCATCCTCTTCGCCGCTCTCTTCTTCCACCGGCCTCCATGCCAGCCCGAATTTCACGTCCTTAAACAGAGCCGCCAAACCGGTAATCTGTTTCAGCCGCAGAATCTCGTCCTTATCCATGCCCAAGTGCTTGGAAATCCATGCATCCGAACGCCCGATTTCATGCAGTTCCTTTACTATATTGCTCATCAGATCCACATTGTGGCTGCCCCGCGCCCGGTTGTGCCGGATAGTGCTGGCTATGCGCTGGTCGATAGGCTTATCAATCACCGATACCGGCAGCATCCCTTCCTCCCGTTCAAAAATATCGTCATGCTCCAGCATAATGCGGTATCGGTGAAATCCGTCCACAATAATATATTCATCCGTTTCCTTTACATAATAACATACAATGGGCATGGTGTAACCGTCCGCCTTAATGCTCTGGTACAGCAGCTTCATCTCCGGCGGAGCAACCGCATTGGGATTATAGCTGTTAGGCCTTATCTTCGTAATGGGGACGGCAATCACATCATATACCGGACTCTTATGCTTCATTGTTCATTTCCTCCAAGCCTTTGTATTTCTGTTTGATCATATCAATGTTCCTTTGCTGCTGCCTGTTCAGCCCGAATCCCATAAACCGGCAGACATGATCATTTTTCAATATGCAGTAGCACATCCGTTTCCAGCTGGGCACATCCTTGGTGGATTTGATGTCATCCGTATTGTCAGGGATTTTTTCCGTAAAAATGATGCGGGATTTTTTATTTAACGTATAATTAGACACGCCGTTGCGCTTAATCCGATATCCATGCTCTTCCAGCTCCCGGATGGTCTCTTCCTCCAGCCCACCCCCTTTTTCATGCCAGAATTTGATGGATGCATTGAATTTTTTCACATAGTTGTTTTTCAGCCGGATGGGGAGAGTATCCAAGAGAAACCGCGTATAAGATTCCCATGTATGCCCTTCCGGAAGCGAGATATTCCGGTATCCCATCGCTTTCGTCCGGCCGTATATGCAGGCGAAATTGGCCCCCTGCACCCTGCCTACCAGTTTGGCCCATATTTCCGGATCCAGCACGCGGTACAGGTTCAGGCTGTCTTTGGAATAATCGTTGAAGGGAGAGGCTACCCGCATCTGGGACACTTTCAGCCCCGCCATATAGTACAGATCGTAAAGGCGGTTATAATCATAGCCGAACAGGTAATTGGCATGCCAGATGTCCTCCTGTCCCCAGTCGTATAGAGGAGAAGCGCACCAGACATTTTTGAACTGCCTGCTGATCCAGCATTCCTCCTTATAACCGTATTTTTTATTGACGAAGCCGCTGTACCGCTGCAAAGATTCATCTGCCCGCATACCCAGCAGGCACACTGTTTTCCTATTGTCATGCTCCATTCGGTACCAGCGGCTGAACTGTTTCGCCAAATCTTCCTGATGCATCCGATAGCGGTAAGTGGTAATCGGGTTATTCTCCAGATTAATGACATAATCGTATTGAGGCATTTCCCGCACCCATGCTTCCTTTTTACGGTCGTCCCATGGATACCAGAACATTTCATAGCTGCTGAGCGCCGTCCGCGTCGCCATAGGAAGACAGACCCAATACCGCTCGGCTTTCCCCTCCAGACGCTTAAAAGTACGGTCAATGTATTCCGTGGTTACGGTATACTGCGCTTCAAAATCCTGATGGAACACGCCGATCTGTTTCTCAGGATAATATTTCTGCTGGAAATCCAATACCATATTCAGCAGCAGCCCGCTGTCTTTCCCGCCGGAAAAAGATATATAAATATTGTCAAATTCCTGAAAAATAAGGTGCAGACGGTTCTGAAATGCCTCATAGACATCTTGAGATTCATATTCTCGCTTCATGGCAGCAACCCTCCGATTTGTCGTTTGTATTTGATAAACTTTACCATAATTTACCATTTTTTTCAACAAATTTAACCGCTTAACCTACGGAAATCGTAACAGTTCAGCCTGAATGTTGTGTTGAGAGGGGGACGCACGGGAGGGATTTTT
>CAJUIM010000181.1 GCA_910586275.1 uncultured Lachnospiraceae bacterium
CTGTAATTCTGCTCCGTCTCCTTTAAGACGGCATTATATTTATCAAGATACTCCCGCCAGTTTCCATCCTTCCGGCTGTATGCATTATGGAGATTCCCATATGCTTCCCTGACGGCATCCGTCTTTTCATGCTCCTTATTTTCGGAAACATGGAAACCGATCTTGTAATAATCATCCGGGGAAACCGCCTCCCCGTTTCCCTTTTCCACCTTGAGACAGTATTTATTGGTGTCTATATCCCAATTCGGGATGTTCAGCTTCTTCCGGCCTTCCCCGTCCCACTCTGCCTTTCCTACCTGATTGCCGTATTCGTCATACAAGATAAGGTCATAATCGCACCCCTCCGGCATATCCAGATAAGCCTCAACGCTAAAGTAATTCCTCTGCATACTCATAAATGGGATGGAAAAATTATAAAAATCCACATCTTTATCATCACTGAGGTTTCCTTTCAGGCTGCTCGTCTCATCCTTAATCAGGAAGTTCAAATCCAGGAACGCGCTGCCTTTGTCCCTGTCAGAAACCTCATAGACAGTATGCTGCCTGCGGTATGTATGATTGCTGCTGAGCGTGCAGGTATCCTCCCGCAGCTCCATGTTCCTGCGCATCTTCCCATTAAAAAATGCCTCTGTCTCTTTTACCGACATGAGAAATATCGGCTTGTCCCTGAAAGCCGCTCCATATGCGGAAGTCTGGTCATTGACATTCGTTATTCCCATTCCTAAAATTCCTCCATTGTTTTCAATATTACGGCTCATTAGGCCGCACTGCTCCCCGATTCCCCAATCTTCCGAAACGCCGGGGATGCCTGCCCTGTCAGTCCTCTGTGGCTTATTGCGGATATGGAGCCAATAGTTTTATTTCTCATTATTTTTTAACTTTTCCATATTTTCCAGATAAATAGAAACTTCACCGCAATTAGGGCAGATTGCAACTTTGGGTTCACCTATACGCCCGCCCCACCACTTATTCTCATTATCTGTCAAAACAATCCCGTATGCTCCACCTTTTACTTTTATCCCACAGCCCTCAATCATTGAGTTGCCACAGCGAATACATTTACGCATAAAACCTCCTTGATATTCTCACCTTTTAAATTCCCAATCCAAGCAAAGAAAAAACGCCTCTTTGTCAATCAGAACCGCCCCTGCTCCCCAATTCCCCAATCTTCCATAATGACGGGATTGACTGCCCCTGCCTTGCCAAGCTGTAGCATATTATGGATATAAAGCCGTTGAAATTTATTTCTTATTCAAAGTCACCAACAATACTGCCTTTTTGAATGATATGCTTTTCTGCCTTCTTCAGAAAATTTCTTTTCATGGAATTGGTGCTTATGTTCATTTCACAGTCTAAGGAATAAACTGTAAAGCGGTAAGTATGCTTTTTCCCTTTCGGCGGCTTCGGGCCTGCATACCGATGAATACCGTATCCTATGCCCTGACAGGCATTCCCTAACGCTGGAACAATCCTGCCTGTCGGAATATCCCCCTTTATCCTGTCAGCGGCAGGAATATTCCAAATAAGCCAGTGCGTAAAGTTTTTAATCGGGTGGGATATATCCTCTAATGTAATAGCAAGCGTCTTTGCATCTGACGATAAATTTTTAATCACAAATTCCGGCGATATGTCCTGCCCCCGCCCGGTATATTCGATTGGAAATTTCCCTCCATTATCCATGCCGACACATTCAAATTCTAAAACTGTATGATTCATTATCCCTCCTATATTCCTCTGCGCCTATTTTCCTCCAGCTATCCTTAATCCATTTACACAAAGCCGCCCTTTCCTCCCGAAAATCATTTATGTGTCTGTATATACTCTGCTTTTACTTTATCAATCGTTTTGCCTCCAATGCCAAAATTTTTGTCCGGCACTTTCTTAATTGTTGTAACAAAAAATTCTTGCGGCACTTTCATAATTTCGGAAGACACTTCCGTCAACCGTTTTATCAGTTCCTCCTTTTGACCATCTGATAAAGCTCCACTTTCGACTGAAATATAAGGCATTTTATCTCTCCTTCCTATTGTCCTAAAACCCCGCAATTTCCCAATCTGCCGGAAAACCGGGGATGCCTGCCCTGCCTTGTCAGGTTGTAGCTTATAGGGGATATGAAACCGTAAAATTTATTTTCTGCTATGCTTTAGTGTCAAAACTATTCTGCGGATTTTCCACACCCACCGCTTCTTCACCCGCCAGCGGAATGCCCCTCTTTGCATTTCCCCATGCCTCGTTATAGATCATGCACATTTCCGTCTGTCTGGAAGCCTCCGCATTGGTGGTATACATCGTCCACCCATTATTGGAATAAGTCGCCACCATTTCCCCGTTCTTATCGTAAAACTCTATGTAATCGCTGTTTCCTGACGGCAGTTTCTGATATTTCACTTTCCCTTCCAGCAGCGTTGCCACAATGTCTATGGGCTTAGGCACATTCTTCCTGTTCTTTGAAACAGCTTTCAGACCGGAAGTGATGATTCCCTTTCTGTCCGGGGACACTTCCGATGTGTAACTTTTCATCAGCTTATTAAATCCTTCGGATTTGTTTTGGAACTGCCCTTTTTCAAAATCCTTATAAGCCTGTTCCCTGATCTGCCTCCGGTACTCCTCATCACTGACGCGGCTTTTCTTTTTTGAGAAAACATATTTATCATGAAAGTCAGGCAGATGGATACCTCCTATGCTTCCTGTCCCTGAAAAGTATCTGTTCTGCAATGAACCATTGGACGAATTAACCTGCATTATTCCACCCTCTCCTGTAAATTTCCTAATCTGTCCAGCACTTCATACATCCGGCTGTTCCCAAAAACAAAATTCTGCAAAGCAAGCGGCCTCCCATCCTGTTTGCTTTCATGGTACAGCTTCATATAAGCATCTCTCGCCTGATAAAAAGCATCTTCCAGTTTTTCTATCTCTTTTGTCGGCGTTTCCGAAATATTTCCCTGAAATGCCTGCCCTTGTGCCGCTATTCTGGCACAGGACTTCTGCCACTCCACTTCCTGCCCATACTGCATATCCAGCCATTCAATCTCTTCTTCCTTTGTCAGCGGCGTCCCATCTGTCTTATAATACTGTTCATTTTCATGACGCAGTTCGATTTCTGAATACAGTCTTGCATAGCTCAGCCCGCAGGCATTCACTACATCGTGATAACCATACTGCCCTTTTTCTTCCCTGATTTCTTTTAAGATTCCAGCTCTCATATCGCTGAACGATGCAGCCGACTGCACTACCGTATGCTTTATTTTATCCATTAAAATTTCCCTGTTTTTCGATAATTGGGAAACTTCTAAGGAATCCCTGTGAAACACTTTCCGGTCTTCATTTTGGCTTCCCTGAGACTTCAAACACTCTCTATTAAGTTTAAGCCCTTCCTGCAAATGCACCAGATAATCTGAAATACTAACTGACATACTTTTTTCCTCCAAACTCTAAAATAATCTGTGGAACTGCCTTTCATCCGCTAAACAATAAATGCCCATAATCATCTTCATAATAGCATTTGCCCTACAACAAATGATTTGTTTTTGCCTCAAAGCTTATATTCTTATTCAGCACATCTGCCAATATGCCTATCGCTGTTCCTTTTTTGTAACCAAAACTCTTGAACGCCGCCAAAAACTTTTCTCTTGTCTGCTCCAT
>CAJUIM010000182.1 GCA_910586275.1 uncultured Lachnospiraceae bacterium
CAGGCAGTTCCGCTGCTGCCGGCCACTAAAAAAACTCGCGCACGGGCGTCCGCCGTTCCCGTACACACGGAAATCTGTCTTGACCTTATGAATAAGAAGTGTTATTATTTTAACAAATGGGAAAATCATAAGCAATTATAGGAAAAACCATAAAAAATTAAAGCAAGAGGTGCAGAGAGATGAGTAAGACATTTGACGACCTGATTTCTAAAGTAAAAGAAATCCCCATGAAAAAGGTTTCCGTTGCCGTAGCGCAGGATTCCGCCGTATTGGAAGCAGTCAGGGCTGCGAAAGACAGAAAGATTGCCGATGCCATTTTAGTAGGCAATGAAGCGAAAATCAAAGCAATTGCCGCGGAAGACAATGTTGATATCAGCGATTTTGAACTGATCAATGTGGAAGATGATATTGAGGCTTCCCTCGCCGCCGTTAAGCTGGTTCATGACGGAAAAGCAGATATGTATATGAAAGGCCTGATCGATACCAAGCATTTCTTAAAAAGCGTGCTGGATAAGGAAGTAGGCTTAAGGACAGGACAGCCCCTCTCCCATGTATGCGTATTCGATGTGGAAGGAATTGATCATCTGCTGTTCCTGACAGATGTTGCATTTATTCCATATCCCACTTTGGAGGACAAAGTACATATTATCAACAATACCTTGGAAATCACAAAAGCCTGCGGCATTGAGTGCCCGAAAGTCGCTCCTCTTGCTGCCGTAGAAGTAGTAAATCCCAAGATGCCCGCCACCGTGGAGGCTGCCGAACTTACACAGATGAATAAAGACGGGAAAATCACTGGCTGCATCATCGACGGCCCTCTCTCCCTCGATCTGGCCATCGACGCGGAGGCCGCAAAGCATAAAGGTGCAACGGACAGGCCGATTCAGGGCGATGCGGACATCCTCCTCTTCCCCGACATCCATGCCGGCAATCTTGTATACAAGGCAATGGTACATACTGCAAAACTGAAAAACGGCAATATTCTGACAGGCACAAAGGCTCCGGTCATCCTCACTTCCCGTTCCGATTCCATGGAAGTAAAGGTAAACTCCCTCGCCCTCGGCGCAGTGGTTGCGGAAGCCATGAAATAATGCCGGAACGCAGAACAGGCATTGGAGTTCCCGTTTGCACATATAAAAATCCAACGAAAAGGAGAATAGGCTATGTCTATGAAAAGTTTAATTATCAACCCAGGTTCCACATCCACCAAAATCGGAGTATTTGAGGACGAGACTCTGCTGTTTGAAGAGACCTTAAGACACTCTACGGAAGAAATCGCACAATATGCTTCCATTGTGGATCAGAAAGATTTCCGGAAAGACATTATCCTCAATCTGATGAAAGAAAAAGATTTTGACATGAAATCGCTCAATGTCATCGTAGGGCGCGGCGGCATGCTGAAACCCATCCCGGGCGGCACCTATGCGGTAACGGACGACTTGCTGAACGACCTGAAAATCGGGAAGCAAGGCCAGCACGCATCCAATCTGGGCGGTATCTTAGCCAGGGAAATCGGCGATTCCATCGGCGTTCCCTCTTATATTGTAGATCCTGTCGTGGTAGACGAACTGATGCCTATGGCAAGGTATTCCGGCGTACCGGAACTTCCACGCACCAGCATATTCCACGCGCTGAATCAGAAAGCCATTGCAAAACGTTATGCGAAAGAAAATGGCGTGGCATATGATTCCCTGAACTTGATTGTTGTCCACATGGGCGGCGGCGTATCGGTAGGCGCACATGAGAAAGGCAAAGTAATCGATGTCTTCAATGCACTTGACGGCGACGGTGCATTTTCTCCCGAAAGGGCAGGTGCCGTACCTTCCGGCGCACTGATTAAAATGTGCTTCTCCGGTGAATATACCGAGAAAGAAGTTTATAAAAAAATCGTAGGAAACGGTGGCTTCAATGCTTATCTGAACACCAATGACATGAGGGAAGTCAACAAAATCGTAGAAGAGGGAAATAAAGAGGCAGAAGTTATCCGTGAGGCATTTATCCTGCAGGTAGCAAAAGACATCGGCTCGATGGCATGCGTGCTGAGCGGCAAAGTAGACCGTATTCTCATTACCGGCGGCATTGCCTATAATAAATATGTCACCGACCGCTTAACGGAAAGAGCAGGCTTCATCGCTCCCGTTACCGTATATCCCGGTGAGGATGAACTGCTTGCATTGGCTCAGGGTGCTTTGCGAGTACTAAACGGTGAAGAAAAGGCTATGGAATATTAAAACCATAATCTGCGGAAGTTTTAAACCTTTTCAGGCAAACTCTAAGCAGGGAAAAAGTCTTCCGGCAAACGCAGCGGCACTTAGGCACTAAAATACAGTGCCTAAGTGCCGGCGTTTTTCGAAGATCCCGGTTAAAAGCATCGTTCCTGACGTGGGCTGCGGCTTAAGTGAATGACATTGTGTCATTCCAAGCCTTCTCTCCCGTCGGTAGGGTATTCCTGAATCATTTCCCTGATTTCCCGCAGGTCGATCTTCAGCTTTCCGTCAAATATCCCCATTTCCAACGGCATATCCAATCCGTAGACAGCCGGATAAATCTCATTCTCAAACTGGTAAACAATCACTTTCTGCTTAGAAGGATCTATCATCCAATATTCCCTTACGCCGGCTTCCATATATTTATCCAGTTTTTTAATGCAGTCTTTGCGTTTCGTGGAAGGCGACAAAACCTCCAGCACAAAATCCGGCGCTCCCATGATCCCCCATCCTTTTACTTTTTCCCTGTCACAGACTATAATGACATCCGGCTGGATCATAGTACGGTCGTCACAGTCCAGACGGACATCCATCGGGGCAATGACGGGCAGGCAGCTTCCTGTGCCGGAAGAAATATAATTGGCTATTTGCCTGTAGACTTCCCCCGCAATCCGCTGATGGACAAATCCGGGAGATGCCATGTCGTAAATAACGCCGTCAATCAGTTCCACCCTCTTATCCTCCGGGAATGCGTAATAGTCCTGTATATTATATTCTCCCGGCTTCTTGGCAAGATAATTCACCGGCTCTTTTACGGTCTGTCCTCTTTTTTCTTTAAATACCGATTCCAACGCCAGCAATGTACTGTAACGCGGTGACTGTGTCTCGCCGCTGAATATCTTCTGCACGGTCCCCAAAGGCACTCCCGACCATTCCGCAAGCTGAGCATAAGTATACCCCTTTATTTTCTTTATCTGTCTCATCTCATCCACTGTCATGCCGCACCCCCGTTCTATGACGAATTCATGCCGAATAGATTGTTCCTTTATCTATATTATACCGTTTCCGGAAATATTTTTCAACCGTTTTCTTTCCGTTTTTCATCCGTTTTTATCCGTTTTTATTTTTTTAACCCACAGTTCTGTACCGTCACTGCTAAAATCCCACAATGTCATTAACTTAAGCCACAGCCAGCGTCAGGAACGATGTTTTTATTCGGACACGCTTTCG
>CAJUIM010000183.1 GCA_910586275.1 uncultured Lachnospiraceae bacterium
GTCCGAATAAAAACATCGTTCCTGATGGGGGCTGCGGCTTAAGTTAATGACATTGCTTGGTTGGGCTGCTGTTTATGCAAAGTCTGTCATGCAACTTCCTTATCTGAAACGCTGGAATGAGGGGATGGAAGAAGGAGAGAAGAGAATATGAAGAAAATGAAATGGAGATATTGGGCAGGAGGGGTTCTGCTGGCCGCCGGGCTGCTGGCAGGGTGCGGGAAAGCGATGCCGCCGGCGGCACAGCCGCAGATGCAGGAAGTACAGGAGGAAGAAAGCCGGACAGCAGAAAACCAGGATGCAGAGAACGATAACGCGGAGGAAGCAGGAAGCCTGCCCCGGGAAGAAGAGGAAGACGGAGGGAGTGCCGAAGCAAAGGGAGAAGACGGAGAAAATACCGGAGCAGGCACGTCTGCTGAGATGCCGGAGGAAATGGGGGAAGATGCATTTACGGCAGGGAATCCGGGAACGGATGTACAAGAAGGACAGGCAGAAGCTTCGGAAACGCCGGAAGGGGAGGAAGCGCCGGAAGCGGCCAATATGCCGAAAGCGCCTCCCAAGGACGAGGAACAGGTCGCGGAAGACGGCACTTATACATCCAAGGACGAGGTTGCCCAATACTTATATCTTTATGGGCATCTGCCGGATAATTTCATTACAAAGAAAGAGGCAAAGGCACTTGGATGGGTAAGCAGTGAGGGGAATCTGGGTGAAGTTGCGCCGGGGAAAAGCATAGGCGGCGATTATTTCGGGAACTATGAGGGGAATCTGCCGGAGAAGGAAGGCAGAGACTATCATGAATGCGATATTGACAGCGACGGCGGATACCGTGGGGCGAAACGTATTGTGTACTCCAATGACGGGCTGATTTATTATACGGAGGATCATTACAATACCTTTGAACTTCTGTATGGGGAGGAGTGAGCAGTGGAAATTTTATTGGATGCACGGTGTATGGAAGGAAGCAGGGAGACGCATGCTTATTTGCAGGAGACACTGGGGTTTCCCGGATATTACGGGAAGAATCTGGATGCGCTTTATGAGTGCCTGTGCGAACTTCCCGATACGGAATTGGCCGTTATGCACCGGGAAGAAGCCGGGAAATACTATCTAAAGGTAGAGAAGGTGCTGAAGGCTGCGGCAAAAGAAAACGGAGGATTGCGAATCGTTTTCCAAGAGAGTCAGGATATGCAGAAAGACGGAGAAAAGGCAGAAACATAATAAGGATCCGGTAAACATTCAGTGCCGTTAAGTCAGCCGCAGTCGGCTAACTTAGCGGCACTGGCATTTTCTGCAGGCTTTTACAGCCGGAACTTTCCTGTTGCGTCGCCCAGCCTTCTGACAATGCCGTTTGCGTCCTGCAGGGACGTATTTACCGAATCGGTGATCTGCACCACATCCTGCACACGCTCCGCAATGTCGGCAGTCCCCTTGGCGCTTTCCTGTGCCGTCTGTGAAATTCCGTTCAGGGAGTCCGTGATATTGCTGATGGATGCCAGCAGTTCCTCGGAAATGGCACTGAAGTCGGCAACCAAGGAATCGATTTCCCCGGCATCCTCATTATAGTCGTTGGCTATTGACCCGAATAGTGTAATGCTTTCCATCACTTGGCTGTCGATGAACGACAGCAGCAGTCCGGCATCCTTTGCAAGGCTGCCTACCGATTGGTTGACCTGTTCCGTTACTTTCTTGATGTTCTCCGTGCTTTGCTGCGACTGTTCGGCAAGCTTGCGTATCTCGTCTGCCACAACGGCAAAGCCCCTTCCCGCCTCTCCTGCCCTGGCAGCCTCGATGCTTGCATTCAGGGAAAGAAGGTTGGTCTGGGATGTGATTTCCATAATGGCTTCCGCAAGGGTAGAAATTTCGGAAACGACTTTCACCTTGTCCAAAGCGTCCTGCAGGCTGGCTTCAATGGACTGCTTTTGCCTTATTAGGCTGCTCTGGCTTTCGCCTGCCGAAATCTTCGCATCGGAGGCTTTCCGATGGATGATCTCGGCGCGTTCCGCCCCTTCCTGCGCACGTTCCGCAATATTTTTTGCCGCATATTCAATTTCTTTTGTCATTTCATTGATGCTGCCGGTAGTGGAGGCGGTGGCATCCATGGAAGCCGAAAGCTGGGTAGTGGTTGCCGATACCTCATCCACCTCGCTGTTCAGATGAGTCATATTTTGCCATATGCCGTTGACGCTTTCGGTAGTCAGGCTTGTTTCCGTCATGACATCACTGATTAACCCGCCGATATCCGTCCTCATTTTTTCGGATATATTCAGCAGCCGGCCAAAATCATCCCTGCGCCTTAAAGCCTTTTCTTCTATTTTAATGGAGAAGTCACCCTCCGACATACTCTGCAGCATCCGGCTTACCAGTTTCAGCGGTCTTGTGATGTTGAAAATGGTGGCGGTCAAATAGAAAATAATGAAGACCGCAAACAGGGCGCATACTTCCGCAAAGATTAAAATCCTGCTGTTTGTGAACTGATTTGCCGTCTCCGTGGATGCGGCAATCTGCTTGTCTATATTATCGATATAGTTCCCTGTGCCTATTACCCAGTCAAAGGGTTCATAGTATTGTGTGTAAGCTCTTTTGGGCATTGGCTCCGTGCTTCCCTCTTTGGGATATTGGTAATCACAATAATAGCTTCCTTCCTTCACGGCGCCTTGGATAAAGTCTTTTACCATTTCAAAGCCGGTGACGTCTTTCGTGCCCAGACGGTTTGTGCCTTCCGTTTCGCTTCCCAGCAGCACCACGTTTACTCCGTCCGACCGGTCAACCCAGAAATACCCTTCTTTTCCGTATCTCAATTCCCGGATTTGGTCGGCGGCAAGTTTCATTCCTTCTTCTTCCGTATATATGCCGGCATCTATGTCCGCCTTATAGCCGTCAAGAAGCGAGATGACCTGTTCCACTTGCTGCCGGATGCTGTCGTCGTAATCCTTGCGTATATTTTCCTCTTCCTCCTGCAGGATCCGCTGATCGATAGCCTGCATGCTGCCGATGGAAAAAAGGGCGCTGAACGCCATAAAGGCAACGACCATAATTCCGATTAACGTCATTTTTAATTTTACACTCAGATTCTTCATGCTCTCCTCATTTCTGCGCGGCTTCTGAATTTACTTGGGCTGTGGGAACCGTGCGGACACAGCCTATAGGAGCGGAAATGTACTTTTGTATTTTCCCGCTTCTCCCCTTCGGCTTTCATTATACCATTGCTTGTATTTACAATACAATTAATATGTATGTTTTGCACAATAAAAAAGAAAATAATCCAACATATATGTGAATAATCACTGACGGTATACGCCTGCGGCATTGACAATGTATAAGCTTTTAGGTAAGGCAGACGGGCAGGCATAAAGCAGAAAACTGATTTGCGGTAACAGTTCAGCCTGAATGTTGTGTTGAGAGGCGGACGCACGGGAGGGATTT
>CAJUIM010000184.1 GCA_910586275.1 uncultured Lachnospiraceae bacterium
AACTCGCGCACGGGCGTCCGCCTCCCAACATTACATTCAGGCTGAACTGTTACCTGATTTCCGTGTATTTTCATCACATTGGTGGATTATTGGCCGTTTTTATGGTAAGATATATGCAAGTTCGGGTTTGAGCCGGTAATAGCCTGAAATAAGTGAATGACATTGTGAAATAAGGGGAATGAAATACCAGTAAAACTTTTATCAGATCATAAAAAGAAGGAGTGAGGTACGCAGATGAAATACAATTTTACGGATATTATTGACCGGAACGGAAAGGATGCTATTGCCGCGGAGGTAATCCCTTATAAGGATATACAGGTGAAGGAGGGATTCAGCAGGATTCCCATGTGGGTGGCGGACATGAATTTTGCCACGGTTCCGACGATTCCCCAGAGGATTGCGGAGAGGGCGGCTCATCCTTTGTATGGTTATTTTAATCCGAAGGAGGAATATTATGATGCGGTCATCCGCTGGCAGCAGAAGCGGCATGGCGTACAGGGGCTGGACAGGGAATGCATCGGATATGAGAACGGCGTGTTGGGCGGCGTAATCAGTGCATTGAATGTATTCTGCTCCAAGGGGGACAAGGTATTGCTTCACTCCCCTACATATATCGGATTTACCGGAAGTCTCGGCAATAATGGCTACGATATGGTACTCAGCCCGCTGAAGAGGGATGAACACGGCATTTGGCGGATGGACTTTGAGGATATGGAGAAAAAACTGAAGGAACAGTCTATTCATGCGGCGGTATTCTGTTCCCCTCACAATCCGTGCGGCAGAGTATGGGAACGCTGGGAACTGGAGCAGGCCATGGAGTTATTCCGGAAGTATGATGTGATGGTAGTGGCGGACGAAATCTGGTCGGACATTATCCTGGAAGGAAACAGACATATTCCGGTACAGACCGTGTCGGAGGATGCGAAAATGCGCACCGTCGCACTGTATGCGCCGTCTAAGACATTTAATCTTGCGGGGCTGATCGGCAGTTATCATATTATTTACAATCGGCGGATTCGGGACAGAGTACGGAAGGAATCCTCGCTGTCCCATTATAATTCCATGAATGTGCTGTCCATGTATGCCTTGCTGGGCGCTTATGGGGAAGAAGGAGAGGAGTGGGCGGACGAACTCTGCCAAGTGCTGAGCGGGAATGTGGCCTATGCCTGTGACTATATCGGCAGGAATTTTCCGGGAGTATCGGTTGCCAAGCCTCAGGGCACTTATATGCTGCTTCTGGACTGCAGTGAATGGTGCAGCAGGCATGGGAAAACCATTGACGAGGTACAGCGGGCAGGCGTGGAAGTAGGGGTGATCTGGCAGGACGGAAGAGCCTTTCACAGTCCTTGCGGAATCCGCATGAATTTGGCTTTGCCGGAGCAGCTGCTGCGGGAGGCCATGGAGCGGCTGCGCAGATATGTATTTATATAGCAGGCTGTATGCATGAAGAAATATATCAGCGGATGGAACTCCATTACAAAGAGAATTGTCCTTACTCTTATATTGTTGATATTGCCGTTTAATGTGGTGTCCATTGTTACCACTATGTATTCGCTGCGCAATGCCAGGCTGCAGACGCTTTCGGCTATGGAGAACCTGTCCGTTCTGGCCATGCAGCAGCTGGACAGCCGGCTGGCAGCTATGAACGACCTTTTCTACGGCATGGACAGAACCAATGCCGGTTTCCGGCTATATAAGGCACAGGGAATCCGGGACGGCAGCTTGGTCATGGCAGAAACCGAATTGGCTTCCTATTTCAACACAGTGGTAGAAAACAAAGCGTTTGCGGATGTGCTGTTCTGGAAAAGCACTGAGTATGACCGGATTTATATCGGCATGGACGGGCTGGAAAACCATAAAACCGATAAGGCATATGCGGTAAAAGGGGAGATTAGGGATTTTTTGGAAGAAGGGGAAATCGGACAGTACAGCCATTGGAAGATAGCGGAAATCGGCGATATGACTTGGCTTATGAAATGCTATATTTATGGAGGCAGTTTCTATTACGGAAGCATGATTTCACTGGACGAGGTGGAACATAATCTGCGGAAAAGTTCTTCCTTTAAAGAAATGCAGATTGTATTTTCGGACGGGGAAGAGGAAGCGGAGGTGCCGGACGGGCTGCTGTGGGTGGAGCGCAGAAGCGAGTCGGGAAATTTCCGGATGCAGATGCGGGTGCCGCAAAGCGAGAGGTATACAAGCCTGCCGCCGTTCCAGATGATGTGCTTCGGCTTTGCGTTTCTGTATATTCTGCTGATTCCGCTGCTGATTTACCTGATCCACCGGATGGTTCTGCTGCCCCTGAAAAGTGTGAGCCGGGCAATGGAGAGGCTGCGCAATGGGGAGCAGGATTACCGGATGGAGGTAAACGGGCGGGATGCGGAAGAATTTGCGGCTGTAGGCAGGACTTTTAATGATATGGCGGACCGGATCAGGGATTTGCGGATAGCCAATTATGAAAAGGAATTGGAGAGGCAGAGAGTTGAGCTGAGGAACCTGCAGTTACAGATAAGGCCTCATTTTCTGATGAATATGTTCAATCTTCTTTACAGTTTTGCTCAGATTGAGAATTATCAGAATATTCAAAAGCTGGCCTTGTACCTATCGGAATATTTCCGTTATCTGTTTCAAAACGGGAGGGATCTGCAGCCTTTCAGGCAGGAACTGAACCTAATACAGAAATATATGGAAATTGCCGCGCTTCGTTATCCCGATTGCTGTGAGACGGTTTATGAGATAGATCCGGAAGCCTTGGAAGTGGAGGTCCCGCCGCTGCTGCTTCATAATTTTGTGGAGAATATTTTTAAGCATACTAGGAGTAGGCACTTCTAACCACTGTATTTAGTGTTATTTAGTCCTATTTATACCATATCTTGTGGATTGAATGGACTGTATGGACTGAAAAAACAGGGTGGAATCATAGGAATTGTGAACAAAATTCGTCGTGGAAAGTATTTAAAAGAAGAATATAGGAGCTAAATGATGATCTACAAGGCATAGGAAATTTGTCTTGTAGATTTTTTTTACAGAAAACTATGAGAAATGAGGAAAACATTATGTCAGAATATCAATTAGAGATCAAACAGATCGTGGACTATCCACGCTGCCGGATCTACCGGCACTTTATCCAGA
>CAJUIM010000185.1 GCA_910586275.1 uncultured Lachnospiraceae bacterium
AAAACGGGGGATATGATACAAACACGGAAACTGCATGGAGTTTTCGTGTTTGTATTGGTGTTTCCGTGATAGTTTGGAGTTTTGCGTGATAGTATACAGAAGAACGATAAAAAAGAATGGAATATTGATGAAACAAGGAAAAGGGCCGCTTGTGTATAATGCCATTAATTTAAGATGATATAAGCCCCCTTGGTGTGGAACATTATTTTAAAGTAAGCAGAAAGCAATACCATAAACAAAGTTGGCGCAACTTGCTTTCCTGCTCATTATTCAATAGGCGATTGGGGCTCCTATTTTAACGGAAGTGTAAGAAAAAAAGTAGCTCCACCACCTTCTGTATTCTTTATCCCGACATCCGCAGACAAAAATTCTGCCAACTCTTTTGCTATGCTTAGTCCAAGACCAAAATGTGACTTATCCGTATGTGACTTATCGGCACAGTAAAAGCGGTCAAAAATGTAAGGTTTGTCCTCGGCAGAGATTCCCTGTCCGTGATCAATAACAGAAATAGTTATAGCCTTGCGTGACAGAGTGGCTTTTATTTGGATTGATGCTTTCGTTTCAGAATGAAAAATGGCATTATCCATAAAAATGCTTAAGATCTGAAAAAGGTATTCCCGGTCTGTGTATAGTACGGGAAAGTGGATATCCATAAAATCTGCATCTAAAGGAATTCCTTTCTGGCCGCATATCGGTTCATAAGCTTCATAAAGGGCGATCAGCAAAGTATCAATATTTACCATTGTTTTATTGATATTGCGTGTTCCGGAATCTGAGGAGGCCAGTAAAAGCATATCTTTAATCAACTTTGACATTCGCATAGTTTCTGCATCTATAATATTTGCGGCCTTTTTAATATCCGGTATGCCGTCGCTTAATCTGTTTATTTTGTCATTGTTGGCAAGTATGACTGCAAGCGGCGCTTTTAGCTCGTGGGAGGCAGCGGCAATAAAACCTTTCTGGCTTTGTAATACTTTTTCGGTTGGTTCTATAGCGTGTTTCAGCAGAAATCGGCTTACAATTATGATACAGAATAAGGAGATAACCCATAGCAGTATATAAAAAGGCAGTTGTTTCCCTATCAGTTCAAAAATTGTCTTTTGCCGGTGCAGCAGGCTCAGATAAAACAGGGTTCCGTTTTTGTCAATGACAACAGCCGGTATTCCCCAATATTTATCATGTGAACTACCGGAAAAAGATAAAACCCCGCCTTGTGTTGTAGCCTTTGTCTGATCCAATGCTGTGACAGATTCAACACTTGCCTTCTCTGTAAATTGACTTAATAAAAAGGTTATATCGGTTGGAAATGAGAGAGGACTTTGATAAATCACATTTCCCTGTGCATCCTTTAGCACGGCAAAAATGGAATAGTTATCTTCATAGGGCTTGATAACCGTTTGAGGGCTTTTTTCCGGATTTTCCAGTTCATAAATCATTAACGTAGAAAGCCGCCCGAAAAAAATACTGTCGTTTTGCCGTTTATTATCAATGAAATCATTGCATAAAATTCCAATAATGACGGTTATGATGGACATAATGGAACTGATAAAAATAAGATGAAGTTTTTTATATAAATGCTCCAGCATTTTTGCCCTCCAATTTATAGCCAGATCCGTAAACCGTTTTTATTTCGCAGCAGCTTCCTATCTCCCGTAACCGTTTCCTGAGAAACGAAATATAATTATCCACGTTTCCGGGTACGATGTCTGTATCGGTTCCCCAAATTTTGTATATCAGCTGCTCTCTGGTAATGAGGGATTGGGGGTGGTTTATAAAGGCAGACAGTACCTCGGACTCTTTCGCAGTTAAAAGCAGGGAATTTTTGCCGCATGACAAGATACGTTCCATCTGATTGAAAGACAGATCAGAAAAGCAAATGTGCATTTCCTGTTTTATTTCGGCGGGACGCCTGGTCAGCGCTCTGATGCGGGCAAGCAGTTCTGCGATATGAAAAGGTTTTACCAGATAGTCATCTGCACCATTGTCCAGTCCCTCTATCCTGTCATTTAGTTCTGACATCCCCGTAATAATAATGACAGGAATTGCAATTCCCTTCCGGCGCATGGCCTTAATAATTGTCATTCCGTCAATGATGGGGAGCATACGGTCAATGACTGCCAGGTCATAGCAGTATTCTATATTCAGTGCATGGATCATGGCGGTTTCTCCATCATAGCAGCAGTCAACTATATATCCGGCTTTTTGCAGTTCATCCTGTATGGAACTGCAAAGTTCTATATCATCTTCAAGCAATAGTATTTTCATGATATCAAATCCTCTTTCCATGGTGTCGCTCCACATATGGCTGGAAAGACATTTTTCCATTTGCGGGTTCCTCTTTTCTATTCAGTATAGCAGATAATTCTATAAAAATCCTATAAAAAGTGACGTTTAAATTGATTCCAATTACAAGACTTTTTTAGGACTTTGCAGTTAAAATGAAAAAAAACAGAAAGGAAGTTTTATTATGAAAAATCAAAAAATGTGGAAGGGTTTAGTAATTGGATTGTGCATATCAGCTCTTACAGGATGTGGCACTGGAGCAGATGAAAAGACAGGGGGTGGGAATATGCCTGTAAAAGAGTATCAAAGCAGCATATTTGATGACGAGGATATGCATTCAGATGAAAATGATAACATTGCTCCTAAAGCAGATAATACGGATGGCAATAGCAGCCAGGAAAACAAAGACAGTTCCCTGCCGGATGGGGATGGAACAGACGGAGCGGATGCTTCGCAGGAGAACCAGAGTAATGCCACAGATAATGGTACAGTTGAGAAAGTGGATGCAGACAGCCTGTATTCATCAGCGGCTATCACAGGGAGCGTTGTGGAATTTTCGGATGGCAGCTGTACAGTAAGTGCCGCCACAACAGAAGATGACGGAAAAACTGGCGTAGTTGCCGCACCTGGGTATGAAAGTGAAGATACAAATGTAGTGGTGACATATCAGGAGGGCTGTGTGGTTCAGATTGCAACTA
>CAJUIM010000186.1 GCA_910586275.1 uncultured Lachnospiraceae bacterium
AACTCGCGCACGGGCGTCCGCCTCCCAACATTACATTCAGGCTGAACTGTTACCGCCAAATGCATGAATATACGATTTGTAAACAAATCAATTTTTGGAATATTCATAAATGCATTATTTCTGATTTTCTTTGGTTTTTGTTTCAGTATCATTTTACCAGAGTATTTTATATGGTATTTATTTACAAAATATTCACGGTTTTATTTACTCCTGCATCTGTCGTATCTTAATTGGGGGATGAGGCTGATGGGAAATTGACGAGAAGGTTGAGATGGAATTGAGCGGAAATCGGGGAGAACTGACGGAAAGATTGCTTTGGAATTAAGCGGAAATTAAGAACAAATTGTGGGGAGCATTGAGAGAAGATCGAAAAGAGTCCGAGAGGAGACTGAGAGGAAATTGAGCGGAGATTAAGAGGATATAGAAACACACCGCACAGGAATATGGTATGATTGCCATAAGGACACACTTCCATCCGGCATCACACATGGCAGCGCTAAGTCCTCACTATGCGCCGGCGTTTTCCGATGCTCCCTATGGCAATCATATCATATTCTGCGCTGCGCGCCTGCATAAATTACCGTGAAAAGTCCCCTCAGTCCTTATGGCTGGAAACGGCAAACACTTGCTTTTGGATGTGAGTCATAATTGGGGAAGGCTTGTACCGAATCACAATTATGACATGCTTTGGGAAGAAATCATAATCTTTACGGAAGATTTCCGACATCTGCCTCTGTTTCGCTTTCCGGCTGTTCCTCTACCTCATCGGGAAATTGGCTGGGCTTAGATAATTCCACGCTGGTGGTGGTCGCCATGTTTCCCATGTGTCTGGTCATCATCAATATCCGTGAGCCGTCGGCATTGACCCGAATATGGGTATCCACTTTGCTTTCCTCATTTATGCGGTTTTCCAGTCCCTCTTTTTCTGAGGTCTTTCTCATCAGGAATCCTAAAAACCCTTTATACGACATGTACCCTTTGAGATTGCCGGCTTTATACTGCATCTCCATGACACCCTGCAATACCTTCAGCCAGTTTGTCTTATCAAGCATATTCTCCGCGCCGTAGTTCGGGACGGAATCTTTATAATGGGCATGTGCCATGAGAAAATTTTCCAAGGCATTCGGGCATTCCCCTGTGCTGCTTAAATGGGCGCAATAGGCATACATTTCAGGCACATTGCAGTTTGACGGGCTGACTTTTGAAATATCAACCATATATTCCGTTTCTCTGCCGGAGGCATCCCACATTTTTACTTTATAAACCGGATTCTGCGGATCAAACCCCTCCGGCCTGTATACTGTCATAGATGTGCCGGTCACTACATTTGCCCATGCAGTGACTGCTTCGCCGTCTTCTGCGGTATCCGTTCCATACAGCACTAACGAGTTGGAAGAACATGTAACATTCCATTTGCTTGAAGCAATGTCTGCCGTCTTTTTTGTGTCCTGTCGGGTATCATCCGATGCAAAACTCCTTGCTTTGCTTTCCTGTTCCGTGTTTCGCCGCCTTTTCGCCTGTTCCGCATAGGCAGTACCATATCCTTTTGTACCGATTCCGCTTACGTTCATTGTCAGTCCCTCCATTTGCTTTTATATTCCCGGATGCTTATATTTCCGTTTTTGGCATCTGCCGTCTTTTTATATGCATTTACCATATTTGCATAGTTGTTTCCGTATGCGGAACCTGCGCCGTTCCTACCGGTCAGTCCATGAACCGGCGTGCCCAAGCTGCCTAGGCCAAGCGCAGATGCTCCCAAGCCAAGTACCGATGCCCCCATACTTCCCAAGCCAAGTACCGATACCCCCATACTCCCCAAGCCAAGGCTCGATGTGCCCAGGCTTCCCAAGCCAAACACAGAGGAACCCAAGTTACCCATTCCAAGCATAGATGTGCCCAAGCTGTCCAAACCCAATGCCCCAAAGCCGCCCTCTCCCAGCACGGTTGTTCCCAAGCTGCCCAAATCAAGACCAGATATCCCAAAACTGCCCAAGCCAAGGCCCGAGAGAGAATTGTTCAGCACAGCCGTCATCAATCCGTAGTTTTTCAGCGGTATCACCGACCCATAGCACTCTTCCTTACTGGCTCCGATTACCTGAAAGCCTACATTGGGCATGTAGGGAGATACCTCCGCCGCATAGGTTTCCCGCAGCATGTCAATCACGGCCTCCTCGTACTCCGGGTCGGCTTTCATGCTTTCAAAGGCTTCTTCTTTCAATATCAATACCCCGGATCCGCTGGCTTTCATGCCCGCGCTGACCGGAAGAGTCGACACCACATTGCATATGTATTGCTTATATTCATCCATGGTCATCTTTTCTTTTGCCTTGCTCATATCCACCCCATATTTCGTTGCATACTGAGGCGGATACCCCATCACCACATCCTTCCCCTCCGGAAAAACATTTTCTTCCTTCTTCACGGCCTTATCCATGCAGTCCCGAAAAGATACGCCGGCTTTCCCTTCGGATGTTCCTGCCGTCTGCCTGACCTGTGCTTCGTATAATGCTTGTATCGCTTCCCGCAGCCCGCTGATTTCCACTGTTCCCACTCCCTTTCCAAAGCCTGCCGCCTCGAAGCCTCCGCTCCTTCGGCAGACAGGCTATAGCCTCAATTCCTGCTTCCTATCGTTCAGTTCCCTATATCAATATTACGAACAGCAACGCCGAAAAGTTTCATGTAATTCCTTTTCATGAAAATAACGCTGAAAATGCAATGTTATTCACTTACGCCTCTGCACGAAAATCAATTTTCGGCTTTATGCCTGCGCCGGCATTTCCGTTCAGAGCATCGCCAAGAACAGTCCGCTCCGTATGGCAGTCTCCCGGCATGGCGCTCCCTTCCGCCCGGCGGCTGCGGTATATTGCGTTTTCCGTTCCTCAGAAAAAACGGAGGTATTTCTTACTGCTTTTTCCGGCAGAATGGCTGC
>CAJUIM010000187.1 GCA_910586275.1 uncultured Lachnospiraceae bacterium
TTCCCATTCATGGGAAAGGGGGCGGCTCTGGAGGATATATCCCCCGCCGCGCCGGAGGGGTAGCACAGCCGGGGCAGGCCGTCAAGGGCAAGCCGCCGCAAGCGGCGGTGCTACGCACCCTTGACCGCATACTCCCGGCTGTGCTCAATAGTAGGCGGCGACGGGGGATATACCACCAGAGCCCCTATGTAAAAATGCGCGGGGACAACGATTGCTTTGGGACATTTTGTCTCAAAGTTGCTATGGCAATAATTTGACTTTTCGGCGGGAATGGCCGGGGTCTGCTGGGGGCCGCCTTGATAACCAAAACAGGGTGGCCTCCAGTGGACTCCGGCCATATCGCAGAAAAAACCGCCGCTTTGAGTTTCCCCAATAGTGGCGGTTTCGTGTAGGTTGGCTCCATTCTTTAAGTGTCGTGTTATTATGCCCTTGTCAAATACACTAAGGAGTTTTTGATACAAATTTGAAAAATGAATATTCTGTTATGGCTGCAGCTTTAGAAAAAGTGAAAGATAAGAATGGTCAGTCTGTATATTCTTCCAATCAGGTGTATCATTGGATTGATGAAGTGAGGGAAATGGGGATAGAAGACTGATACCGTTTATGTAGATGCTATATACCATCAGCTTCAGGACTATGAAAAGTTTTTTGCAGACGAATTGAATTAGTTTTAGAAGAAAAGCCAGAAAAAGACGAAAGTCCTCTGGCTTTTTTCGCTTTGCGTAGAACAGGTTATAAAAATATTGCTGCCGAAATTTTTTTACGGCAGCCTATTGTGGAATGTGGAAAGATTGGTTATACTATAGTTATGGAAGCAATTACAGTTTGGCTGAGAGGATGGGATGCAGTATGCTAAAAAAGTTTACATTGAAAAATTACAGGAATTTCAAGGATGAGATAAGTATCGATTTTCAGGATATTGCAGGCTATCAGTTCAGCACAGACTGCATTGAGGACGGTGTAATCCGCAAGATGCTGATTTATGGACGCAACGCAACTGGAAAGACCAATTTGGCTGAAGCATTTATGGACATATACTTTATTCTATTTGGCAGACCGAAAAATATGGACATGGGAGTATTCTTGAATGCGGATTCAGCAGAGGAAACGGCAGAGTTTTCTTATGTATTTCAGTTTGATAATAAAGAAATGATGTATCATTATGCACGTTTTTCTAATTATGATCTGCAAAGTGAGGAATTGGGAATAGACGGAATTACTGTTTTTTCATGCAATTTTAGCAGCAATGAATATCATTTTGAAAATTTATGTTATATAGATGCAGAGACTGCTAACACAGAACGGTATCTACAGTCCTTGGAGGCAGGAGGAGAAACAGAGGAAACAATGGAACCTAAGCTGCCGTTTCTTAGATGGCTGATGAGCAATATGGCATTAAAAAGCGGTTCCGTTTTGATGCAATTAGAAAGTTATGTAAACAGAATGATGGTAGTTACGGCGGAAAATGGAATCAGGATTCGTCCGAGAGCAGCAAACTATTCTTTTTATAAAATGTTAGAGGAAGGGAAATTGCAGGATTTAGAATGTTTTTTGAATGTAATGGGAGTGGAATGCAGGTTAGCGTTAAAAAAATTGCCGGATGGGCAGTATGAATTATATTTCATACATGAAAGGCTGGTGCCGTTTTATGAAAATGCTTCGAGCGGCACTTTGGCATTGGTTCATCTGTACCGTAGAATGTTTTCTAAGGCATGGGATCCTTCTCTTGTATATTTAGATGAATTTGATGCCTTTTATCATTATGAAATGGCGGAAAACATAGTGAAGTTTTTTAAGAAAAGATACCCAAAATGCCAGATGATTATGACCACCCATAATACCAATCTTATGACGAACCGGCTGATGAGACCGGACTGCGTATTCATTCTGTCTGGGGCAGGGACATTGACCGCGCTTTGCAATGCAACTCTGCGGGAACTGCGAGAAGGGCATAATCTGGAAAAAATGTATATCAGTGGGGAATTTGAAAAGTATGAATGAATATGCGCATGAGGAAAGGAAAAGGCATCGGACTCTCTTGATAGTGGAAGGTAATCATGAGAAAAATAAGCTGTTTTGGCTGCTTTTCAAATGCTTTCCTGAAATTGATATTGATATGGAAGATGTCTGGATTTATGGGACAAATATCTATATGTTGTATGCGGATATTTTAAAAGAATATGGCACGGAGCAGCTTAACAGGGAGGATGATATTGATTTACCGTTTGTTATCAGCAAGAAACAACGTCAGGATTCCCTTTGCTATAAAGAAGATTTTACTAATATCCTGCTGGTATTTGATTATGAGCGCCATGATGTAAATTTTTCAGAAAGCAAGATTTTAGAAATGCAGAAGTGCTTCTGTGATGCAGCAGACATGGGAAAATTATATCTGAATTATCCTATGATAGAATCCTATCAGCATCTAAAAGCATTTCCGGATGCTGAGTATGCTGAAAGAAAAGTACCAGTGTCTTTACAGCCGGGAAAGAAATATAAGGCATTGGTTGGAACAGAAACAGTAATTGGAAAGAAAGTAAAGTTTCCGCAGAAAATAGGGCGTTTGTTAGAAAGGCAGCTTGGGATTTCTGATGAACAAACAAGATGGGAGTATTGCGATGCAATTTTAAGCATTTCCTCTGAACATGATGTGGATAGCAGGTTGCAGGAACTGCTGCGAAATATAGTTGAGGACAGCAGGCAGGAAACGATAAAGAACAAACTGAAAGATTGGATAATAAAATCGGGTTATTTACATGCCAGCCAGACATACTGGCAGCATATGAGGAAAATCTTTAAGACAGTCCTATAC
>CAJUIM010000188.1 GCA_910586275.1 uncultured Lachnospiraceae bacterium
GCGAGATAAATAGCGACGGTTATTTGGCTAAAAATCAACGGTACATTACACTAGATTCTCCGTCTTAACAAAACAAGTTAAGCCACTGCCATACTTCTTCGAACGCAAATCTGCCGGGTGTACATTCTCTTTTTAACGGAATGTACGCCCGGCAGAAATTTTTTCAGACACGCCTTAAGATTTATGTGCCAGATACACATTGTATAAATATAAGATAGCGGGAATATATGCGACGAAAGCATTTGCTGCCAATCTTAATACAGCATAACCTCTTATAGGAATATTTTCCCCTTCTCTGTTTATTTTTGAAGGCCTGCTTAAAAATATTACGGTAAAAAGCAATACTGTATAGACTGCATAGACACATCCTGCATATTTGACAAGGCCAACTCTTCCGCATAGATCAATCAACATAACAGGCGTTTCCAATGCATTGTAATCCCCGAATAACTTACCTAAAGCCATTTCCGGATAGAAATATATTTCAAAGGCCCACGCTCTGGTTGCATAATTGGCTGCCGTCAGGCATATCATCGCCACTGACTCAAACAACATACATATTTTCATATTCCCCCAATTATAAACCAACATAATGGCCAGAAACGGGGTAAGATGCAGATACCAATAACTGGAACTCTCAAAGGAAACAAATAAGCATCCCATAGCCAAAAGCGGAATAAACACAGAGTATTTATCCAATTCTTCTTTACTCTCTATTTGTTTTAAGTAACAAAAGACACAGACAACGCCTAACAGCAATATTACAACCGGCACACTTCCGTTCAGCAAAGGCAGCCTCTGCGCCGTCAGCCGGTTAAACAATTCCGATTCAAATCTGGCTTTTTCCTGAATTGCCGGTGAGGAAGGGTCAAACAGCATATTACTTATTACCCGGATGCTGATTGCTCCTAAAGTCTGCACACCGATTTTCCATATCTTTTTTTCCCGCAAAAGAAGCAGCGGAACAAATGTAAACAATGCATACATTTTGAAAGGAACAGCAATTGCATAGAAAATGATAAACCATACATTCCTGCCTCTTACATAAGAAAGAATTCCTGCCAGAATAAATACAAGACCTAAAATGTCCGTCTGTCCGTTCAGGCAGATGCTGACATAAATCATCACGGAAGAAGCATAAATGAATGCCCCCCATATGGCACGTTCTTTCGATACTTTCAGTTCCTTACAGATGAAATAAACCAAAAATACCGTGACTGCAAAGGCCGCCAAGAAAATTGACTTTCCGTATATTTTTGCTACAAAAGAAGATAACGGGCTGATGCCTTTTGCTCCCCAGAAAAACCATAGAGGCGCACCCCAGATACCGAGGACAATATACATCGGGAAATCGTAGGTTGCATAATTACCGGTCCCTAAATTGTTCATTACATAGTCATAGTAGGAAAGCAAGCCGTCTCCATCCATTATTGCCCCGAAAAAATGATTTTCATATATGAGAATAGACATGGTATCCCCATAAAAGCAGGAAATAAACGGAATGAAAATCAAGATGCCTAGAACTATCCACTCCCACTTATAGGGAGGCCTTGCACTTCTGAAAAAGTCTTCTATTTTCCTCAATTTATTCTGCATTTCTCATATCTCCAATTAAACATGTCAAGACGTTTCTTTCATTTTCCTTCAGCCTGAACAGCAGCCGCAATGCTTCCGTAACCGATTTCAGGCGTAAGCTGGAGTTGGAACCGATATAATGTATCGGAACCTCCACCGTTCTGTATCTTCTGCAATAATACCTCATTTCTGTCTGATACATATGACCGGTAGAAAGAAAACGATCCAGACACATGCCCTCCAACACATATCTCTGAAATCCTTCAAATCCGCTGGTCATATCTTTTAGCTTCGTCCCCAGCACCGCATTGGCGAGAACCGTTCCCGCGGAACTGAGAAATCTTCTGTAAAGAGGCTGATTTTCAATCCCACCGCCTTTTATAAAACGCGAACCCCAGACACAGTCATAGCCACGTTCCAACCTTTCTATAAATAAAGGGATTTCTTCGGGCAAATGACTTCCGCCGCCATCCATCTCTATAATCCGTTCCGCCCCGTCTTTCAGCGCATGCCGAAATCCCTCCAGGTAACAGCTGATGACTCCGTATGACTCCGCATAAAAAATCAGTTTCACTTTATCAGTCTGCTGCTCATACTCTTCCACAATCTCTCTCGTTCTGTCCGTAGAATAACTGTCCATTACAATATATATATACAGATTATCATAAGGCAGCTGTAATATCTCCTCCAAGACTTTCCCCATCGTAGCTTCTTCATTCGCCACAGGCATTACTATAATTGTCTTCTTCATCCTTCATTTTCTCCTATAAATGAGGCCGTTTTAATTTTACTGAATCTGTTCCGACATTCCGCCGATACCGATGGAACAGCCATTACATATAGAGCCAAACATGTCCATTTGCAAATATTCTGACTTCGGCAAGCTAATATTATTCACTTCTTATATTTGCCCATTTATAGTTTTCTCTAATTGATATAATTACTACAGTAAGAATTGCATACGGTATTCATTATTAACTAAAATACATTAAATGTCAAGCAAGGATTTAATTTTATACGAAAATCCAGTAATAGTTCAGCCTGAATGTAATGATGGGAGGCGGACGCCCGTGCGCGAGTTTTTTTAGTGGCCGGCAGCAGCAAAACTGCCTGTCCCGGTTTTCCGTGCACTTTTTTCGGCC
>CAJUIM010000189.1 GCA_910586275.1 uncultured Lachnospiraceae bacterium
AAAATCCCTCCCGTGCGTCCGCCTCTCAACACAACATTCAGGCTGAACTGTTACTATTTCCTTATTTTAACGGCCCCCAGAGCGAAATCGCGCCCGGATAAAAACATCATTTTCCGGCACAGGCTGCTGCTTCAGTCAAGGACATGATGCCGGACTAAAAGACCATGAGCAGATGCCCCCTGCGGATATTTATCCTCCTATGCAGAAACTTAAAATAATCCGGGCAAAAGCATATATGCTCTTGCCCGGATAAAGAAGCCGCAGAAAACAAATTTTCATTGATTACTTAAAATACTGGAATCTCCCCACCAACTCTTTCAAAAGATCGGCACGCCCTGACAGTTCCTGTGAGGAAGCCGCACACTCTTCCGAAGTAGCAGAGTTGGATTCCACCACTTCCGCAATCTGAGTGACGCCCAATGTAATCTGGGCTGCCGCCTCCGCCTGATTATCGGAAGCCTCCGCAATCCCGACAATGGCCTCATTTACCTCGTTTGCGTTTTCCACAACGGACAGCAAAGACTCTGCCGCAGATTTTGCCAGCTTCGTCCCCTCTTCCACTGCCGTAATGGCATTCTGTATCAGGTCATTGGTATTCTTCGCCGCCTCGGAACTTTGCTCTGCAAGTATTCCTACCTGTGTTGCAACTACTGCAAATCCTCTTCCGGCCTCCCCTGCCCTTGCCGCCTCTATGGACGCGTTCAGGGCAAGCAGATTGGTCTGATCCGCAATTTCCTCAATGCTGCTGATGATTTCTGCAATTTTATTGGAAGCCTCCCGTATTTTGGCCATAGCTTCCGTATTTTCCTTCATCTGACGGTTGCTTTCCATAATCCTTTCGTTCATGTTCTCCACGGACTTCCGGGCTTTTTCCGCATTGTCCGCATTGACATGTATTTTCTCCGAAATATCCGTAATGGTGGCCGTCAGTTCTTCTATGGCACTGGCCTGATCCGTAGCGCCTTCCGCAAGCATCTGTGAGGCTGCCGCCAAGTCCCCGGAACCGGATCTGACACTCTCCGCATTATTATCAATCTCTTTCATGGCTATGCTTAAAGAAGTAATAATGTCACGGAACGAATCGCTGATCAGCGCAAAATCCCCACGGTAGTTTTCATCTATCGTAATCTGGAAGTTACCGTCGGCAAGTTCCTCCATATGGTTGCTGATATCGGAGACGATCTCTTTCAGTTCCCCGATTGTCTCCGCCAGACAGTTCATCAAAACTGCCGTCTCGTCATTGGTTTCCAGCACCGGCACATCCGAATGGAAATCGCCTTCTGCCAAAAGTTTCAGGCGGTCCACCGACATAATAATCGGTTTCGCAACCGCTTTTCCCAACCGGATTCCGTTTGTTACCCCGATTGCGGTAAATACAAGCACAAAAAATATGGTAAATGCCAAAGAAAGATAAAATTTCCCCAAAAATTCACTTTTAATCGCGGTAACGCCTATACTCCATCCCTCCGTGTCCGGAACCGGCGAATAAGATACGATCTTAGACTTGCCGCCATAGGAATACATACCTGTACCGTCTTCCCCTGCAACCATTTTACTGCATATTTCACTGAATTTCCTTAATTTCCGATCCGTGTCGCCTAATGCCAGGCAGTCTTCCACTCCTACAATTTCCGAATTAATGTCGGCAATTGTAATCCCGTCGGAATTGACCATAAATGCAGTGCCTCCCTCGCCTACTTTGATGGAACGCATAATCTCATTCAAATACTCTCCATTGGGCACATACACAATGACTCCTACCGGCTTTGTATCGGGAATGCCCCCCTGCCATAACGGAGCGGAGATGGCGAATGACACGGCATCCGTGACATCGCTGTATGCCGGCGTGGATATATATGTATTTCCTTTTATGGCCTCCTTGAAATAATCCCTGTCCGAAAAATCACCGCCGGAAATGATATCTATCCCGTTGCTGTCCAAAATGAACCCGCCCGTGAAGTTATGATGTTTTATCCTCTGATTCAGAATGGCTTCTTTTTCCTGCGGCGTCTTTTTCTGATCAGCCAGCCGCGCGATGCTGCCCGTTTCATACGCAACTCCCACATATTCCCGCAGCGCCGCGGCCACATAGTTCGCAGCCACTCTGGAAGTGTTGTCAATTGTTTCCGTAACTGCATTGATAGATGAAATATAACTTAAAACCGATGCAATAATCCCCAATACAATACAGCATAAACTTACTATCTGGCCAAACCTTTTCGCAATTTTCTTCTCAATGCCGACAAACTGCGGTTCTGTCTTACTTCCATGTATTTTATCCCCGTTTTCCATTTGCATAATCTGCCCTCATTTCTGCGTTGCCCTCTCCCATTTCCGATTCTTTCAGCTTTCCTACCCCAACGTGCAGCAATGAATTTGCATCAAGCAACGCACCAATACATATCCTATGCCTGAACACGGTTTTCTTCTCTATATTTCCGGCTAAAGCTTGTCGATAATTAAAATTGCTATGGCAAACATAAGCATGCAGCCCGTCAGCATGCACATCCGCATGATTTATACTTACTCGGCGGAACTTCGCAGCAACACCTTCTTTCCATCATTTAAATATAAAACAAGAAACACAAATACTGATTAACGATTATTATAACAAAGTTTATAGTTTTTTTCTACTATTTTTATAATTATTTTTCTTTTGAGGTAACAGTTCAGCCTGAATGTTGTGTTGAGAGGCGGACGCACGGGAGGGATTT
>CAJUIM010000190.1 GCA_910586275.1 uncultured Lachnospiraceae bacterium
TAGATTCGAAAACCTATATGCCGGATGCCCCGCTAGGGCCAGCCTTGACAGACAGGCACACAGCCGGAAAGCCGGGCATGGATTTCTTCCCCCAACTCCCCAACTCCCCAACTACCCCACCTCAAACTTATGGAAAGCCCCCAGCATATTCCTCACATTATTACCGATATCCCCTCCGAATATGGCACTTCCCGCCACAATCACATTTGCCCCCGCTTCCAATGCCACATGCACATTATCCACGGTAATTCCGCCGTCCACCTGAATATCCGTATCCAAGCCCCGTTCCGCAAACATCCTTCTTGCCTGCCGGATACGCTCCGTAGACTCCGGAATATAACTCTGTCCGCCAAATCCCGGCTCCACCGTCATGACCAACAGCATATCCATCCTTCCCGCAAAAGGACGCACCGCCTCCACAGGCGTCGCCGGCTTTATGGATATTCCTGCCCTTTTCCCCAGACCATGAATCCGGTCAATGACCTCCAAAGGCCTCTCCGTGGCTTCCAGATGGAATGTAATAATATCCGCCCCGATTCGGGCAAACTCCTCAATGTACCTTTCCGGTCTATCAATCATCAAATGTACATCAAACACAATATCCGAAACCCTGCGGATAGAAGAAACCATAGGCATTCCAAACGAAATCGACGGAACAAAAATACCGTCCATCACATCTATATGGAGGTATTGAGCCCCCGCATTTTCTGCTTCCTTTATCTGCTTCCCCAACACGGCAAAATCTGCCGCCAGAATAGAGGGTGATAAAATCAACATTTCCGCACTCACTTTCCGATGAATTCTTTTACCGTTTCATAAATGCCGGTTCCATCCAAACCGTACTTTTCAACCAATGCCGCAGCAGAACCGGACTCACCGAATACATCCTGCATGCCGATCTTGCATACCGGCACCGGCGCCGACTTGCACAATGCGTCACAGACCGCGCTTCCCAAACCGCCGATCACGGAATGTTCTTCCGCCGTCACCACTCTCCCCGTCTTCTTTGCCGATGCCACAATCAGTTCCTCGTCCAGAGGCTTAATGGTGCAAATATTGATTACCTCTGCACTGATACCCTCTTCCGCCAGCTTTTGTGCCGCTTCCAGAGCACTTCCCACACAGATTCCCGTTGCAACCACAGTCACATCGGTACCCTCTCTTACCACCGTGCCCTTTCCGATCCGGAATTCATAATCGGGCCTGTCATTGATAACCGGACATGCCGCACGGCCGAACCGAATATAAACAGGGCCGTCATGCTCCACCGCCGCACGCACTGCCGCTCTTGCTTCTATATCATCCGCCGGGCACATCACTACCATCCCCGGAATCGTTCTCATTAATGCAATATCCTCATTACACTGATGGGAAGCACCGTCCTCCCCTACCGTAATGCCCGCATGAGTCGCCCCTATCTTCACGTTCAGATGAGGATACCCCACAGAATTACGCACCTGCTCAAAAGCACGTCCTGCCGCAAACATTGCAAAAGAACTTACAAATGGAATCATTCCCACCGTGGAAAGACCTGCGGCTATGCCAACCATATTGCATTCTGCAATGCCGCAGTCAATATGCCTGTCCGGATAAGCTTTCTTAAATACACCCGTCTTAGTAGCAGCCGCAAGATCCGCATCCAACACTACCAGATTCGGATACTCCGCCCCAAGTTCTACCAAAGCATTGCCATAACTCTCTCTCGTCGCAATCTTCTTTACTTCTGACATAGTTCTTCACCTATCCTTTCCAAATCCGCCATTGCCGTTGCATACTGCTCATCATTAGGAGCCTTGCCATGCCAATCTACGGAGCCTTCCATAAAGGACACGCCTTTCCCTTTCAGGCTATGGGCAACAATTGCCGTAGGCATCCCCTTTGTTTCCCGCGCTTCTTTAAAAGCAGCCCGCAAAGCATCAAAATCATGAGCATCCACATTGATCACATGGAAATTGAATGCCTCAAACTTCTTGTCTATAGGATAAGGAGAACAAACATCATCTATCTTACCGTCTATCTGCAGACCGTTATTATCCACAATAACCGTCAGGTTATCCAGTTTCCTGTGCCCGGCAAACATGGAGGCTTCCCATACCTGCCCTTCCTCCAGTTCCCCGTCGCCAAGCAGTGTATATACCCGAAAATCCTTCCCTTCCATTTTTGCGCCCAAAGCCATTCCCACTGCCGCGGAAATCCCCTGTCCCAAAGAGCCGCTGGACATATCCACACCCGGAATATGCTTCATATCAGGATGCCCCTGCAGATATGACCCAAGCTTCCGCAAAGTAGTCAGGTCCTCCACCGGAAAAAATCCTCTGTTTGCCAATGCGGAATACAGCCCCGGAGCCGTATGTCCTTTCGACAGCACAAATCGGTCCCTATCCTCCATGGTCGGATTCTTCGGATCTATATTCATCTCTTCAAAATACAGATATGTATAAATATCTGCCGCAGACAAAGAGCCGCCCGGATGCCCCGCTTTCGCACTGTGAACCGCGGTTACAATACCCTTCCGAACCTCGTTGGCCCTTTTTTGTAATTCAAGATTCTCCATTGTTTCTCCTCCAAAAATACAGCACATTAGTCTTAACTAAGACATTCTACCATACATTAAAAAACAAGTCCAGAATAAATAATCAACGGCCACGGAAATCGTAACAGTTCAGCCTGAATGTAATGTTGGGAGGCGGACGCCCG
>CAJUIM010000191.1 GCA_910586275.1 uncultured Lachnospiraceae bacterium
AAACTCGCGCACGGGCGTCCGCCTCCCAACATTACATTCAGGCTGAACTGTTACAGTTAATAACATTGTAGGCAGCAGGGGAGTTGACTGACATGCCGGCCGTGGTTTATCTTATAGATAAGCGTAAAATATTTTATGGATGAGGAAAAAGGCGGAGGTAGAACAAGTGGATAGGGAAAATAAAAAGACATATGAATTATCGCTGCAGAACTTTGCTGCGAAAAAGATTTATTCATTAGGGGAAAACTTTAGCGGGGTCAGCAGAGACGGTACGGAACTGTCTTTTACCAACTATTATATGGAGAAGAACGGCCGGCCGTTTTTCGGAGTGAGCGGAGAATTCCATTATAGCCGTATGGAGGAGTCAAGGTGGGAAGATGAATTGATTAAAATGAAGATGGGGGGCATAAATGTGGTTGCCACTTATGTTTTCTGGATTCATCATGAGGAGGAAGAAGGTATTTTCCGCTTTGACGGCCGCCGCAATCTGCGCAGGTTTATTCAATTGTGCCGTAAACACGGGCTGTATATGATTCTGCGGGTGGGACCCTTCGTTCATGGCGAGGCTAGGAACGGAGGCATTCCGGATTGGATGTATGGAAAGCCTTTTGAGGTACGCAGTTTAAATGACGGCTTCCTGACACATGTTCGGCAGCTGTATACCGAGATTGCCGGACAGGCGGAGGGGCAGTTCTTTAAGGACGGCGGACCTGTCATCGGGGTGCAGATTGACAATGAGTATATGCACTCGTCCGCCCCCTGGGAAATGACGGCAGGCATCACAAATGAATGGGTGTTTGGAGGCAATGAGGGCAATGAATATATGCTCCGCCTGAAAGAACTGGCTGCGGAGTGCGGTCTGTCCCCTGTTTTCTATACCTGTACCGGATGGGGCGGCGCTGCTATGCCGGACAGCATGATTCCCCTGTGGGGCGGCTATGCATTCCGGCCATGGATGTTTTACTCGTATAAGGGGGAGCATCCGGCTACGGAGGAGTATGTCTATCAGGATTATCATAATGACGGATTTACATGTACCAGTGATTTTAAGCCTGCCTATTGGCCGGAAGAGAAGCCGTATTCCTGCTGTGAGATGGGCGGAGGCATGATGTGCTGTTATTATTACCGATTCCGGTATCCGTATAAAAGCGTGGATGCCATGGCGAACATAAAGATAGCCTCCGGCTGTAATTTCCTCGGATACTATATGTTTCAGGGCGGCAGCAACCCGTTGGGAAAGCACGGGATGTTTCTGAATGAAGGGCAGGTGCCGAAGATTTCTTATGATTATCAGGCGGCTCTCGGTGAATTCGGGCAGGTGCGGGAGTCTTACCGCAGGGTGAAGAGCATTCATTATTTTGTGCGGCAGTTCGGGGAAAAATTCTGCGGATGGAAGACGGTGCTTCCCGAAGGGGCGGAAAAGATTGCGCCAAAGGACGATACAATGCTCCGCTATGCGGTGAGGACGGACGGAAAACGGGGATATTTGTTCCTTAATAATTATCAGGATCACTTTATGCTGCAGGACCGCCGGAACGATGAACTGGTGCTTCACCTTGAGGAGGAAGATCTGAAATGGGAAATCAGCATTGCCGGTGACGAAAATGCCATCCTGCCGTTTCATTTTGATATGGACGGAATTGATTTGGTAAAGGCAAATGCCCAAGCGGTTACACGAGTGGAGGCCGGCGGTGTGGCTACCTATGTTTTTTTTGTGCCGGACGGGATGCAGGGCGAATTTGTGTTTGAAGAGGGTGTGCAGATCAACGGTGTTTCCGAAACCGTCTATCATTGCGGGAAGGACTTGACGGCGGAATTGTTCGAAACGGCAAAAGGAACGGTAAAATGCAATGTGCTTGTGCTTAGCCGCGAAATGGCGGGTAACATGTATATGCTAAGCGGCGGCAGGCTGGCATTTACGGAAGGGATATTTCTGGAAGATGCAGACGGAATCCGGCTGGAGAGCACAAAGGCTTCCAATACGGTTTATGTCTATCCTGCCGACGGCTTTGCCGAAACGGAAAAAATCAGGCGGCTTCCGGACAGCGGGACAGCATGCCTGGGTACTTATCTGGCCGAGACGGAGGAACGCGTTATAGAAGCGGAAGTAAGGCAGGCAGCTTCTTTCAAATATACTGTGAGGATTCCGGAGACGGTGACGGACGGCGTAAAGGATGCGCTTCTGCAGATTGCGTATACCGGGGATGTGGGCAGCGCTTTCATTAACGGAAGAATGATTCATGATAACTTTGCCAATGGGGCAGTCTGGGAAATCGGACTGAAGGATTTTGCGGAGGAACTGAAAAAGGATGACATCACGATTCATATCGCGCCGCTGAAGGAGGGTGCCAATGTAAAGGTGGAATCGGCAATGGCTGCGCGTTCCGAAGAGGCGGAAGCATATGCTGCGGAACTGGAAAGCGTAAGGATACAGCCGGTTTATGAAATCAGCATTGGCTGAGGCGTGCAGCCGAAAATTGATTTCCCGTAACAGTTCGGCCTGAATGTTGTGTTGAGAGGCGGACGCACGGGAGGGATTTTTTTGCGGGACGG
>CAJUIM010000192.1 GCA_910586275.1 uncultured Lachnospiraceae bacterium
AACTCGCGCACGGGCGTCCGCCTCCCAACATTACATTCAGGCTGAACTGTTACCAATTTTCGCATCCGGCAGGGCATATGAAAAGCAGGGTGCCTGCCCCCCGACATGACACCCTGCCCATACCTTCTTCTAAAAAAGTCTCTTCCTTATCCTTCCCGTCATTCTTCGCTGCCTTCCGCAACTTTTGCTGCCCTGGCCGCAACTTCCTTCTCCTGTACATCACTGGGCGCCTGCTCATACCTTGCAAATTCATAAGCATAAGTACCCCGGCCTCCCGTCATGGAACGCAGATCCGTACAGTAACCGAACAGTCCGGTCATCGGGATGTCCGCTTCGATCACTTGCTTTCCGCCTACAGGATTCATGCCCAACACCCTTGCACGCCTCTTGTTCAAGTCGCCCATGACATCTCCCGTATAAGCATCCGGCACCGTGACTTTCAAAGATGCAATCGGCTCCAAAAGTACCGGATGGGCATCCATAAAGCCTTTTTTAAACGCCTGAATAGTGGCCATCTTAAATGCCATTTCCGAAGAATCTACCGGATGATAAGAGCCATCGTACAGAACGGCCTTCACCCCTACTACCGGATATGCGGCAAGAGGGCCTTTCAGTACGGATTCCTGCAGTCCTTTTTCCACCGCAGGGAAGAAATTCTTCGGCACCGCACCGCCTACTACCTCCTGCTCAAACTCAAAAGCTTTTTCCAGTTCGCCCAACGGGGAAAACCTCATCTTTACATGACCGTACTGCCCGTGTCCGCCGGACTGCTTTTTATATTTATATTCCACATCGGAATTCTTTTTAATCGTCTCACGGAACGCAACCTTGGGCTGGGTCAGTTCCACTTCCACTTTGTATTCGTTTTTCAGCCTGCTGGCAATGACATCCAGATGCAGATCCCCCATACCGTAAATCAGCGTCTGCCTGTTCTCTGCATCATTGACTACCTTCAGCGTCTGATCTTCATGCGCCATTTTCTGCAGCGACTGCGCCACCTTGTCAATTTCCCCTTTGTTCTTCGCACGGTAACGCATATATGTATAAGGCGTGGATATTTCCGCTTTGCCGTATTTTATGGGCGTAGCTTTCGTAGACAGCGTATCCCCTGTTCTTGCCCCTGTGAGTTTTGCGATTGCCCCGATATCGCCTGCATGAAGTTCTTTTATTTCATAAGGTTTTCCCCCCTGCAGGATATAAAGCTTGCTCACCTTCTCCTCCACATCCTTGTCGCTGTTGAAAATCAGGTCATCCGCTTTCAGTACGCCGGAACATACCTTAACAAGAGAATATTTTCCGATAAAAGGATCCACAATCGTTTTAAATATATAAGCGGATTTTGCTTTGGAGAAATCAAAGTTCGCCTCATAAATTTCGTTAGTCTTTAAATTAATGCCCGCAATCTCTTTGTTTTCCGGACTTGGCATATATTTTACGATATCATCCAGCAATGTATAGATGCCCTGACATAACAGGCTGGATCCCATGGTCATAGGAACAATCGTACCGTCATTCACATTGCTGCGCATAGCCGCCCTGATCTCTGCCTCGGAGAACGTCTCCCCTCCGAAATACCGTTCCATAAATTCCTCACTGGTTTCCGCCACTGCCTCCATCAGCGTATCCTTGCAGAGCTGCAGGTTCGCCTTGCTGTATTCCGGCACTTCACAGTCTACCACATCCTTGCCCTGCCATCTGTGCCCCGTCTCCGTAATGACATTGACATAACCCACAAATTTCTCATTCTCCCTGATCGGCAGATGGAAAGGAGCCATCTTCTTCCCGTAAGCTGCCGTCATGTCCTCCACTACCTGACGGAAAGAGGCATTGTCCACATCCATATCCGTAACAAAAATGAAGCGGGGCAGTTTATATTTCTCACAGATTTCCCATGCTTTCTCCGTTCCCACTTCCATGCCGGCTTTGCCGGACACCACAATAATAGCTGCATCCGCCGCGCTCACCGCCTCTTCCGCTTCCCCGACAAAATCAAAAAAACCGGGGGTATCCAGAATATTTATCTTAACGCCTTCCCACTCAATCGGCACCACCGACGTAGATATGGAAATCTGCCTTTTCTGTTCCTCTTTCCCAAAATCACTTACTGTATTTCCGTCAGATACCTTACCCATTCTGGAAGTAATGCCGGACAAATATGCCATCGCCTCCACAAGGCTGGTCTTACCGCACCCTCCATGGCCGAGCAGCACTACGTTCCTAATCTTGTCAGTTGTATAAACATTCATATCAAATCCTCCGCTTTCTGCTGTTTTTGGGTATTCTGCCTAGAGTCCCTTCGCATCAAAAACAATAGATTTCAAAACCCATATGTCTATTTTACTAAAACTCCGTTTGCATTACAAGTGAATTTCAACATTTTGCACATTTTTTTGTAACAGTTCAGCCTGAATGTTGTGTTGAGAGGCGGACGCACGGGAGGG
>CAJUIM010000193.1 GCA_910586275.1 uncultured Lachnospiraceae bacterium
TCCGCCAGCACCGCGCGGACTTCCTCCAGCGTCAGCGGCTTCTCCTCCGGCTCCAGCTTTGCCGCCTTCGCATCTTTCTTCGCCGTGTTCTTTGCGGACTTCCCTGTCTTGCCCGCTTTCCCGGTTTCCTCCGGCTCCTTCGTGGTCGTCATTTCCGCCTCTGCCGCATTGCTGTCCGCCACCGCATCCGCAACGGCCTGCAGGCTGTCTGCAAGGGAACGTAAATCCCCGATGACATCCAGCAAAAGTTTGATCTTACTCATGTACCAGTCCTCCTTCCGCAATCTCCCGGATGGAAAGTTCCTCCACCGAATTTCCCGGAACGATGACCGTCAGCCGGACCGTATCCCCAAAGAGGAAACGCATAAAACGTTCTCTTATGGAAACACGGCGCACACTGACCGCACCACCGTTCACAGGCTTTTTTGAAACACTGATCTGTAATGTCTGCTTCATCCTGTCACCTCCGCTTTCCGAAGGGCTGCATTTTGGTGCCCCTCACTATACGGAGATTTGGAGGGCTGTTTGAGGGGGTATTTTTCAAAAAAACTTTTTAAATTTTTCCCTTGCGCCAGCAATGGACTCCCGGATGGTCTTGATTTCCTTCCCCTCCCTGCGGGCAATCTCCCGGACGGAAAGCCCCTGCGCCAGCATCAGAATCCTCCGCCTCTGCACTTCCGACAGGCTTCCAAGAGCCTCCACAATATGCTCCCTGTCAAACTGCCCTATCATTGCCGTTTCCGGCGTTTCAAAGTCCGCCATATCTTCCCCTTCAAACTCCGCCGCATCAAGGGAATAACAATGGTACCGTTCCTTCCGTCCGAGGTTGTCCTCCTCCCGTCTGGAATCAAGGATGAATGTGCCTATCTCTTCATTAACCTCAACCTCTGAATTTTCTCCGTTTGCAAATGTGTAACTGATTTTCATTTTTGCCGTTCTCCTTTCCGGAGCTCGGCAAGCAGCACTCATGGCTGCAACGGACAAAAAGAAAAAGAGCCTGACAAGCAGCACAAAAAGTGCCGCCTGCCAGGCTCAATGTCGTCTCCGCCATATTTCAGACGGTATCATGGTGGTCTGACCGTTTTCCCAGAATGAAACCATCCCACCGTGCATCATGCTCAAACAAACGAGTGATCCTTGTCCCGGTTTAGCTGTCCGTTTCCCATTCCCATATACATTCCTTATGGAAACTGTTGTGTTGCCGCAGCGCCCCGGTCAGCCTTAGACATAAAATCCAAAGCAGATCGATATCTTCTATTCAATTTTTACTACCCCGATTTCAGCGCCACACCGGTCGCATTTCAAAATAAAATCGGGGCACCGTCCCATTGACGGTGTAACAAACTGTACTTTCGTATCTATTTTTGCATCCATGATGCGCCCTCCACATTTTGGACACCGCACAGGACGCATACGCTTTTTTATCTCATGCTTCCATGCCTCCTTTTTCCTGCACATTCCATATACGCCTCTTTCTTACCTGTTCCTGTTTTTCTTCGGAGGTATATGAACCGGCTGTCAATTTTTCATTTTACAAGTTCGGTAAGCCATGGAGCCATCGGCCTGGAAATCACTCTGGCGTTCAGATAGGCCATCTCCAAAGTCAGGCAGGTATGCCCCAGATAGTATCCGTCCATAACAGACAACGTCATGGCAAGATCCGGCTTCTTCATATTTGTCAGATATACGGGCAGAAGGTATTGTATCCTGCCCTGGTATCCCTGCGGCACGACTATCCCCGGTTCAATAACAGCTTTTCTCCTTGCAAGCTCTACCGCCGTTTCCAACAGCAGAGGCAGATTCTTCGCCCTGCGGATTCTGTAAGGGATGCGCCCCATATTCTCTTCATCCCCTAAAATATGTTCCACTTTCACCCTGATAGGCCAGTCCGGATTAAAACTGGTATCCCTTCCCGCAACATGGTAATGGGGCCTCTCCGGCAGTGGCTCTATATATTTCAGCCTTGGTGAGACCTCGTCACAAAAGCCTCTGAAATACCAGTCCAACATGGAATCACGCCTCTTATTACGGTCAAAAAACGCATAAACTGCCTTATACCGTTCCGTATAGAGCCCCGTGTGGAAACACGCACATTCATTCTCTATATGAAAATACCGCGCCGCCTCCGCTTTCTCCTCCGCTGAATTATAATCAATACTTTGCTTGCGAAAAATAATATGTATATATCTTTCCAAAATAGGGGTGTCCTGATTTTTGGTTTCAATCGACGGCCTTTTAAACTGCCACGGTTCCGGCAGCACCATCCCTTCCAGTTCCTCCAACTGCCCATACCAGTCCGGTAT
>CAJUIM010000194.1 GCA_910586275.1 uncultured Lachnospiraceae bacterium
TATTGATTTTTCAAGGTTCAGCACACCAACTGGTGTGGGAAGTTTGAGTAAAATAACTTCTATATTTTTGTATGTCTGCCTGATAACGCTTTCTATGCTTTGCTGCAAGTATTCTTCTGTATTATAAACTGGTATGATTACTGATAATTTCATAAAGTCTTCCCCCGGAATCTCCTTTTCAAATACCTATTGATTTTCTATCTGAATGGAAATGCTCTTATCTGCCGCCTTCTTTTTTTCTATAAATACCATACTGTCATAATACGTAATCGATTTAATGGATGCCGAATATTTATTCCTGCTTAATTCTTCTGTCTCCGAATACTGCGCATGGATGTCATCAACCAGGTTCTTGGAATATTCAATAAAAGTATTTCCCTTATATGCTCCGCCGTATTCTTTCATATAAGAAGTGTGAAGGTCTTCGCACAAATAGATGCCATTTTCATTTACCAGATCAAACAATTCCTCAAATGTAATAATCTGCTGATCCATGTAATGTCCGCCGTCATCAATGACAATATCCGCTTTGCCGACTCTCTTCTTTACATCTTGTAGAAAATCCCTGTCATCCTGGGAACCTATCAATATTTCAATGTCTTCTTCCTCCAGTGCCTTGCAATTCTCATCAATATCAATTCCATAGACCTTTATTTTATTATTTTTCCCCTTAAAATAATGTTTCCACATCTGAAGAGATCCGCCCTTAAACACGCCAATCTCCAATATAGTGACATCCTTTTCTTTGTATTTTGAAAAAAATCTTTCATATGCTTCAAAATAATGAAGCCACTTATCCAACAGTCTATGTTTTTCCTCAAAAAAGAAATGTTCCAAGCCATTGAATGTCTCTTTCCTCAGCAAACAGCATAGCTCTTCCCCCGTAAGAACCATGCCTTCTTCCAATTCCTTATCCAGCGACATATTTCCCATATTGTATATTTCTTCTTTGGATAGCACTATCGTTTCTGCATAGTATTTCATATTTCTTGACGGCACTTTATATTGCTCTGCCAGCTTATTGAATATTTCCTTCCGATACTTATCAGATACTGCAACAACCACCAGTTCCACACGATCTGTAAAAACGTCTTCTGGTCTTTCCACAGATATACCCATATATTCTGTTCCCCAAAGCTCCTTATTCGAATCGGTGATCCTGATATGGCTTACTTTGCAGTCTACACACCTTTTCACATACTGCTTTCCATATTTTCCTATTCCAAATATGATGACCTCTTTATGCATATTCTTCCTCCCCCATAACCCATATATAATTTCGGATTCCCTTTTCTTCCAAAACCTGAATGATTTCATCAATATGTGCTATGCCGACCGCCACAATAATTCCTACCTTTCCGTCTATCTCAATTTCCTCCAAATCCCTGACCGGATATCCGTCTAATTCCAAGCAGTTCATATCCTTATGGCTATGGGATACTACAAACCCTTTGGGCTTAAGTCCTATATCCTCCAGAAGCCGCAGACTCCGTCTTCCGTATATCCCGGCACCATACAAATAAACATCATCAAATTTCCGGAAAAAATTTTTATATTCTGATTTTCTCTTCTCATAGTTCACTGCATCATTGATATTCCCTATCCCAAGCTTCTCCATCCGCAGAAAAGAAACCCGAAGCGCATCCTGCATAAAGGCCATCTGCTTTTCGGCACATGGAACTGTCCTTACAACCCCTGTCCAATATCCTGCATCCTGGGCAACATAGGCAAAAATCCTTTCGACCGCGTGGTTAAACGTCCCATCATCCGGCATCGGCTCTCTTGGAAAATCCTCGTATTTCCACGGATAATCCCATAATTTTTTTAACGCCGATGTCCTGCACCAAAATATGGTTCCCAGAGTAATCGGCGGTATTTCACGGTCCAGTTCACAATGCAGCCCTAATTGTTCCGCTATCTTAACGGCTATAGGGAAATTTTTTCCCCAGGAATTTTCAAACGCCGTATTCACCCTTTGGGCAAATGGTTCCGGCACCGCTAAGACTCCAAGTTTCGGATGGCCGTCCAAAACATCTTTAATATTATAGACTCAAACTTCCCACATTAAAAATGGGATTTGCTCCTTGAAAAATCAATACTAT
>CAJUIM010000195.1 GCA_910586275.1 uncultured Lachnospiraceae bacterium
GCTTGAGGACGACCGTGGCTTGTGACACACTTTCTCATTCTGCTTAGAAACCTCCAGCCGAAAAAAGTGCACGGAAAACCGGGACAGGCAGTTTTGCTGCTGCCGGCCACTAAAAAAACTCGCGCACGGGCGTCCGCCTCCCCACATTACATTCAGGCTGAACTGTTACATTTTGCATACACAATGATTGCCGGCCGTATGCCGCCGCATCCAGCCGGAAGCATCCGGAAAGCTTTTTCCGGCAGCACTGCCCTGCCGGAAGTCCTTGCGCTGCGGCAAGCCTTTATTCCCTATCCCCATCCGCATCCGCTGAGCCGGAACGTTCATGCGCCTCCGTCTCCCGGCCGGAATTATGTTCCGCTTTCCCGATTTCTTCCTCCCGGTCAGACTCCGGACGGTTTTCTTCCGAAAAAGACTCCTCTTCCTCCGGCAGGGTCATCAGAACTTTACTGATTCTGTTATGGCTGATGCCTTTTACCTGCAGCGTAATGCCGTCTTCCGTCCGAATTGTCTCTTCGTCCTCCGGCAGACGGTCCAAATACTGGATAATCAGACCGCCGATAGAATCGTAATCTTCCGAACCAAGGGAAGTATCCAAAGCATCATTGATATCATCCAGCTTCATGCTGCCTTCCACCAAATAGACATTTTCCTCCATCTGCTGAATCAGTTCTTCCTCGTCCGCATCGTATTCATCACGGATTTCACCAACGATTTCCTCCAGCAGATCTTCCAAAGTAATCATTCCCACAGTGGCTCCGTATTCATTCAGGACAAATGCCACATTTGCCGTAATTTCCCTCATTTCAATCATTAAATCCGCGGTTTTCTTATATTCGTAAGTATAATAAGCCTCACGCATAATATCCTTAATATGAAAATTCTCTTTCTCCGTAAGCAAAATGAAATCTTTGATATTGATTATGCCTACCACATTGTCTTTGTCATCCTCGTAAACCGGCAGCCTTGTATACATATATTCCTTGAAAACGGAAAGCACTTCATCATACTCCATATCCTGATTGACGCTTACCATATCAATGCGCGGTATCATAATATCCTTCGCCACCGCATCGCTAAAGTCGAACACATTATAAATCATTTCCCGTTCTTCCGATTCAATGACCCCGTCCTCATGGCTCACGTCCACATAAGTTTTCAGTTCGTTTTCCGTCATAATGCTTCCCTTCCTGCTTGTATCAATATGAAGCAGCAGAGAGATGCCGATGGACAGCTTATCAACAATATAAACAATGGGCGTAAAAAGCTTCATCAGAGCAAGTATGATTCCCGCATATACCATGGAAATTTTTTCGGAATAGAGCATGGCGGTATTTTTTGGAATAATTTCCCCGAAAAGGAGGATAGTAAGAGTAAGTACACCAGTGGCAATCCCGACTGCATAACTTCCGAACGTCTTCGTAGCGAGTATGGTCGTCAGCGAAGATGCGGTCAGGTTGACGATGTTGTTACCTATCAGAATGGTGCTTAACATTTTGCTATAGCTGTCTAATATTTTCAATACATTGGCCGCGGCAGTTTTTCCTTCATCGGCAAGAGTTTTCAGCCTGACTCTGTTTACCGTGGACAAGGCAGTTTCGGCAGAAGAAAAGAAAGCCGATAGCCCGACCAGAATAATGATAATAATAAGTTGTATGACACCAGTGGTATCCAAAGTTTAATCACTCCTTATGTAATAGAATTTTTTGGTAACATATAAGAAATATTACTATATTGCTGTATTGCTGTCAAGGGGTGAACGAAATAATACACGGGAATCCGTAACAGTTCAGCCTGAATGTAATGTTGGGAGGCGGACGCCCGTGGGTGAGTTTT